>JAAHHL010000769.1 GCA_010672185.1 Caldora sp. SIO3E6
TCCTTGTTTCTTCAGAGCTTGCACTAGGGAGCTAATTGTCCTACTGTTCTTTCCAGAATTTGAGCAGCTTGATTAACTTCCTCAGCAGAGACAATCAAAGGAGGAACAAAGCGAACCACTTTAGGTCCTGCTGGCACTAACAACAATCCTTCCGCCATTGCTGCTTTGACTATATCCACTGATGTTAACTCAATATCGGCATTGAGCTCCATCCCATTAATTAGACCCCAACCCCGTACTTCTACAAAAATATCAGGATATTTAGCCGCGATCGCTCTGAGTTGGGTACGCAGTTGTTCTCCCCGTTGCTGCACGTTTTGCAGTAGGTTCTCTTGTTCTAATGTCTGATTAACAGCTAGTGCAGCGGCACAAGCAAAGGGATTACCACCAAAAGTACTAGCATGATCTCCAGGTTCAAAGATATCGCAGAATTTCTTACACATCAGCGCTCCAATTGGGATGCCACCAGCTAATCCCTTAGCACTGGTAAAGACATCTGGTTCTATTCCTAAGTGTTCATATCCCCAATATTTACCAGTACGACCTACCCCTACCTGCACTTCATCTAATATTAAGAGGATACCTGTCTCATCACAGATTTTCCGCAGTTCGAGGAAGTATTCTCTTGCTCCTGGACGAACTCCCCCTTCTCCCTGTAAGGCTTCTAGGATAATCGCCCCCACTCGCTGGTTGCCTTCATCAAGATCCGCGATCGCATTTTCCAGGGCTTCAATATTGTTGTAAGGTACATATTGGAAACCGGGTACTAAGGGGTCGAAGTTCTTTTGGTACTTTGGTTGACCCGTAGCCGTAATCGTTGCTAAGGTCCTGCCGTGGAAACTAGCTTTTGCTGACAAAATTACTGGCTTCTCAATGCCTAGTACCTTATGGCTATACTTCCGCGCTAGTTTGATTGCTCCTTCGTTGGCTTCGGCTCCAGAATTACAGAAAAATACCCGGTCCGCACAGGAATGCTCAATAATCCATTTAGCTAATTCCCCTTGCTGGGGGATATAGTACAAATTAGAAACATGGTGTAGGGTTTGGATTTGCTGTGTCACTGCTTCTACCAAAGCAGGGTGTCCATGACCAAGAGTGCAGGTAGCAATTCCGGCAACAAAGTCTAGATATTCCCTTCCCTCGGTATCCCAAACACGGCAACCTTTCCCCTGTGCCAAAGCAATAGGGAAACGTCCATAGGTTCCCATCACACTAGTATCAAACTCATTTAGATTATAGGGAGTAGATACTGCGGGTTTTGACTCGGCTGTATTTGAGGGATTCTCAACAAGAGTTTCTGTACTCACTGGCTGGTTCTCCTAGATGTTTATTTTTGTGGGGAATATTATTGCGAAATTACCAAAAATTAGTCTGGAGTGGCTGAGGTGCTGATAGCCCCCATCTCAAATTTAAATTTCAAGGTAAGTAGGCTATTATACCTTTTTTACTTATAGCAGTCGCTAGGTCGGTTAAGACATTCTCCGGTAAGGCAAGTTAACAAGGGGCTTAAGCCCCTTGTTCTAATCGCCTTGGTAGTTGCTATAATTTTCATAAAGAAGTGGGTCTTGCAGTCCTAGTTCAGCAAAAGCAGCAAGTCTTAACAGGCAGGAATCACAAACCCCACAGGCAACTTCACCGCCAGCGTAGCAAGACCAAGTTTTTTCCCAAGGTACACCTAACCGATTACCCAACTCGATGATGGCAGTTTTCTTGAGGTTAATCAAAGGTGTGACAATCTCGATTCCTTGTCCCTCACGACCTTGTTTTGTACCCAAAGCAGATACTTTCTGCATCGCTTCAATATAGTCAGGACGACAGTCTGGGTAACCAGAATAGTCCAAAGCATTCACCCCAATATAGACGCATTCCGCAGCAATGGCTTCAGCATAGGAGAGTCCAAAGCTCAAAAAAATCGTGTTTCTTCCGGGAACATAGGTAATGGGAATATTCTGAGACATTTGCTCTAGGGAGCGCTGTTGAGGTAAGTCCATCTCCTGATCCGTCAAAGCCGAGCCTCCCCATTGCCCCAAGTCAAAGCTTACCACTTGATGTTCTTTGACCCCAGCTTGGTGAGCGATCGCGATCGCTGAGTCTAATTCTCGTCGATGCCGCTGCTGGTAGTCAAAGGAAATAGCATAACATTCATAACCATCTGTCTTGGCTTGATACAGGACGGTGGAAGAGTCCAATCCTCCCGATAACAAAACAACTGCTTTCAAAGTACAAGTTCCCTTTTATGCTTCCCTGACTCTTGACAAAGTACCTTTAGCTATAGGTTTAATCACTTACCAATAATGGACGACTCAAAAACTGACACATAAAGCTACTGCCATAAAACTGTTAAAACCACAATGAAAACATCAATCAATGTTCTCAAGCTTTCCCTAATCTAACGTATTTGGGCAAAACTTTGGAATTCTTTACATTTAAAGGCGCTGTGGTACTATCTGGATGGTTTAAGGCAGCTTAGAGTAAGCAGATCGACTTATTTAAAGTGGTGTAGGAGTTTTCCAATAGTGCAAGATAGCATGTACCAAAAATATTCAAATACCCATATGCAGCATAGTCTGTTGCCGCCCATTAAAATTGGAGTTATTGGCGTTGGCAACATGGGACAGCATCATGCCCGAGTTTTGAGTCTTCTGAAAGATGTAGAAATTGTGGGTGTGGCAGATATTAATGTGGAAAGGGGCTTGGATACGGCCAGTAAGTACCGTGTCCGCTTTTTTGAAGATTACCGTGACCTGTTCCCTTATGTTAATGCGGTTTGCATTGCTGTACCCACCCGTTTGCATCACGAAGTGGGGATGACTTGTTTGCAAGCTGGAATCCATGTCTTAATTGAAAAACCGATTGCCGCTAGTATTGCTGAAGCAGAGTCTTTAGTAAATGCAGCAGCTGAGTACCAGCGTATTCTACAAGTAGGTCATATTGAACGCTTTAATCCAGCTTTTCAGGAGCTGAGCAAAGTACTAAAAACCGAAGAGTTGCTAGCCTTGGAGGCTCACCGGATGAGTCCCTACTCCCACCGAGCCAATGATGTTTCTGTGGTTCTAGACTTAATGATTCACGACATTGACTTGTTGTTGGAACTAACTGCTGCACCAGTAACTAGACTAACTGCCAGTGGCAGTCGTGCCTCAGATTCTGGATACTTAGATTACGTGACTGCTAATCTAGGCTTTGCCAATGGGATTGTCGCTACCTTAACAGCTAGTAAGGTAACCCATCGTAAAATCCGGACTATTGCTGCCCATTGCAAAAATTCTTTGACGGAAGCCGACTTTCTCAACAATGAGATTCTTATTCACCGGCAAACTACTGCTAACTATATGACGGATTACGGTCAGGTGCTTTATCGGCAAGACGGTTTGATTGAAAAGGTTTACACCAGTAATATTGAACCACTGCACGCTGAGTTAGAACATTTTGTTAGTTGTGTTCGGGGTGGGAATAAACCTTCTGTTGGTGGTGAACAGGCACTAAAGGCTCTGCGCTTGGCAAGCGTGATTGAGCAAATAGCCCTTGATGGTCAAGTTTGGCAACATTTAGACTTGGAGCATCGGAATCTCTGTTCCCCTGTAGTCACAGTTTCTTGATATCCTTTGCTTCTCTAGTAGTTCAGGAGTTGAGGGGACAACTGACTCCTGACTAGTTATACTCTGAAGAGGCAGGAGGCAGAAGGCAGGAGGCAGAAGGCAGAAGGCAGAAGGCAGAAGGCAGAAGGCAGAAGGCAGGAGGCAGGAGGCAGAAGGCAGGAGGCAGAAGGCAGAAGGAAAGAAGGCAGAAGGCAGAAGGCAGAAGGCAGGAGGCAGAAGGAAAGAAGGCAGAAGGCAGAAGGCAGGAGGCAGAAGGAAAGAAGGCAGAAGGCAGAAGGCAGGAGGCAGTCCCGATGAAAAAAAATTTTTTCACTCACCACTATGCATGAAAATCCCTATCGACCCGTCCCCGTGTCCCCGCATCTCCGCGTCTCTTTCAAGTCAGAAGGCAAGATCTCAGTAATGGTTTCACTGATTTTTTGATTACCTTGGGGACTGAGGTGAATGTGATCCCGGTAGAAAGCCTTTGGGGTTTCAGTCTGCTGGAACACGGGGAGAAAATCTAGGTACGTAATTTGCCGGTTTTTGGTAAACTCCCTAAGGCGTGTGCGGGCTTGCAGTTCATAGTCACGAGGTCCAGGT
>JAAHHL010000077.1 GCA_010672185.1 Caldora sp. SIO3E6
ATCGCATAAACTGAAACAGGATCTGGATGGATTTTAGTGAAGATGATAATCTCAGTCGCCTTCCGCCTCGGAATTAATTCCGAGGCTAATAGCCCAAGTCATCTCAAGATGACTGATAATAATACAGTTTAATGTAAGATTATTGGGACATAATCATATATTGTCAGTCCGTTTTAACGGACTTAAGCTATAAGCCTTGAAATTAATTTCAAGGTGGATAACGATTGCCACCAGTGTCTTTCCCAGAATTAATATCTACAGCAGAAACTCGCTGTTGGGTTGCACTGCGCTACACTCAACCTACATTTGCTAACATGTTTTTTGGCCAACAATAACAGTTAACACCTTACAGGTGCACACCTATTCCATTATGAAGATAATAACCAAAAATTGCGATAATTGCAACTAATACTCCTATGCTTAAAAGAAAGCGATAAATCTTTTAACGCTAACATTGGCATCAATAACACATCTCAAAGAATTACTCATCTTGCTCTGTCCTCACGAAGAAGTTCGGTACTGTCAAGTAGTCCGAAATCTGCGGGATTCAGGCGACGGCGTTTATCAATATCGGCAAGAATTTGTGAAGTTGCCTGACGACGTTTTTCCCAAGTAGGGTCAGTTTCAGGAGAAATCAGGAATTTGAGAGCGGGTTGGGGTTTATGAATGGCTTGTTTTAACAGGTTGATAACTTGTTCGTTAATGGTTTGATTGTTTTGCTGAGCAAGTCGTTGAATTTCTGTTATTAAGTAATCAGGTAAGTCTTCTAGGGTCAGTGTTGCCATAATTATCCGCTGAGTAAATGTAGTGAATTAGTCCTAAATATAGCATTTCTAGAATTTATAGGTACACTGTAAACTTCAAAGTCCCCCTTATTAAGGGGGATTTAGGGGGATCAACAATGTACCCCATAACAAAGCAAACCGCTGGCAAGAATAATGTTTGCTGATCAAGCAATTATTGGTAGCCGCTACAGTAAAGGAGCATCTTTATTACTCACTTCCAGAGTTGTTTCAAAACCATCATAAGGCGTCCACTGAATCGCACCATCACGACCAGTAAAATAGAAAACAGTCTCAGACTCTAGCAGTAGTTGGGCTGTCTCTGGAGCTATTGTATTAGAGGAAGCAATAACAACCTGTGGCTGTAATGCTTCTAACAATTCCGGTGCTAAGCTTTTGCCAGACCACCAAAGTACTTGAGTTGGAGGGAGATTACCAGCTGTTACTAACTGTTTTTGCTCATCCGGAGCCAATCTTCCCAAAATTAACCAAGTCTGGCTATTAATTTGCAGCTGTAACACTGGTGGCTCAGCGCTGATTAATTTCATAACTGTAGAGCCAACAGTCATTTCTTCCCCTACTGCAACTCTTTGGTATTTTCCCTTTTGGGATTGAATTGCCTTGGGGAGTTGCTCAATAAATGTACTAGCTTCAGCAGCTGGATTATCAGTAGGAACAGGTTCTTCTGGGAATGTATCGTAAAAATTCTTAACCGGTAAAGTTTTCAACATCTCTAACCAGCCACTCTTAAGACGAGCCTCTGAATCAAGAGCAACTGCCCAATCAATTTGATTAACCCCTTTCTGTTTTAAAAAAGGTAGTACATCAAAATTTGCTGTCTCCGCTTCTCCACTATTAACTAAAGTCACTTGACCTTGGTCTTGAATAGTCAAAACTTGCTCTCGTCCCGTAGCTAAGACTGTTACTTGAAACTGTGCTATCTTCGTTTGCCAAGCAGGAACGATGATTAAGGTCACACCAACGACAACTAAGAGCCACCAACGACGTCCCCACTTGTGGCTAATAAAGCCGATAAACAGCAGTCCATATAGTAGCAGCAGTTGGATAACAGAAATCTTGCCCACTGCTACTGTACTTCCTGATAAGTTATTGAAAAAGCTTACTAGCCAAACCAGTAACTGAATCGGATAATCTAGCAGCCAAGCAATGCTACTTCCTACTAATGGCCAAATTAATGCTGTTACAGCACTGAGGAAGCCACCAATGCTGATCAAAGTAATTAATGGGGTACAAATAATATTGGCGGCTAAGCTATAAGGCGCAAAACTATAAAAAACAAATAATTGTAGGGGTAATGTCCATAAGGATGCAGCTAGAGGAACGGCTAGTAAGGAAGCAAGGGTGGGGGGTAGCCAATCCAATTGCTTAATTATTAGTGGCGCAGTAACTAATAATCCCAAAGTTGCGAGAAAGCTTAACTCAAAACCTAAATCCCAAATCCAAAGGGGATTCCACAGTAGCAAGATCGTTGCAGCAACTAACAGAGAACCTAAAGGTTTAGTCTTTCTTTGGGTCAATAAGGCAATTAATGCCCCCAATCCCATCATTGCAGCCCGCATTACCGAAGGTTGGAGACCAGTTAAGCCAACATAGATTAGTAGTGTACTTAGTCCAATGATAAATTGCGATCGCGCTGACATACGCCTAGTCAATCCCAGCACCAAACCCAAAATCAAAGCAATATGAAATCCTGAAGCTGCTAATACATGAGCTAAGCCAGCAGTAATAAACTCGTCACGGATTTCGTAGGGCAAGTCCACCGCACGCCTCCCCAAAACCATAGTACTTACCAGCTGTCCCGTGGGACTTCCCAACCAGCGCACTTGAGCACGAAGGATACGCTGCCGCAGTTTCCACCATCCCCAGGACTTTTCTATTGACCCATAATTAGTAATTTGCAGCCCACTAAGACCGGCAAAAGCTCCCTGACGAGCTAAATAAGCTTGAAAATCAAATGCTCCTGGATTTTGAGGAGGCTTGGGTGCATATAACAGACCTGTAATCGCAATTCTCTGACCAATAGATAAACCAGTGGTTTGTATTAAAGGCACAGTTACATATAACTTACCCGTAACTCCCTGACTTGCTGCCCCATTGTTATCTTTACCTTGGATTTCATTGAGTTGTTCTGCCTGCAACCAAAATTTAGACCGCTGACTACGGGTTTTGCGGGGTATACTTTCCACCTTGCCTTGAACTGTTACCACCTGCCCCTGTGCTGCGCTATTAACAGAATCAACAAAATTGCTAATTTCATTAGAGGCAGGTTGTGGTACTCGCGTTTGAAAATAGACCACTGCCAAAGCCGCCACTATGCCAGTTGCCAGCCAAAGCCTTGGTCTTGGACCTGTTCGCCAAAACCGGGGTAGAGTAATAGCTGCAACTACCCCTAAGACCCCCAAGCCGATAACTAATAAGATATATTGTTCCCAGGAAACAGCACGAATCGGAAATCCCAGAATGGCTGTAGACAATAGACCCAGGATATAAGCGAAACTTAGCAAAGCACCACTGGCAGGATTCATTACTATTGTTAGACCCAGCTTCCAAATCAGCACAGCATTAGGGGGCAACGATAAGATTACCGTATTCGCCAAAAAAGCGTTGCTGCTCCTAAAGCCAATGAGTAAAATAACATTCCTAGCACTTAATTGCATTATGTAGAAAGCATTAATTGATCTACGTTTTGCCTGTATTGGGGGAGTTTAGTATGCATATAGTGACAGGATTATATAAGGCTTGTTGCTTTTCCTTTGCTAAAAATAAGCCCTTTGGCAGCAAATTTTAGCTCGACCGCACCCGTTTGAGGGCAGCTTGAAATGCTGTCACAGCTCGTTTTATCTCCTCCTCTCGCCGCATAAACCAGTCAACAGACCAAATCCGGTGGAAACGCCAGCCGAGGGCTTCCAGTTGTTGTTGTCGGAGTCGATCGCGATCGCGTGCAGTTGGTGACGAATGGTAACTAGCCCCATCGCACTCAATAGCTAAAACAAAGCATCCGGGCTTTTGCGGATGCTGGGCAACTAAATCAATGCGATAGCGCGAGACTCCCCACTGAGGCAGAAGTGGAATACCTTTGGCTGTAAGCCTATCATAAATATCGGCTTCAAAGGGATTGAGTGGTATGCCGGAGTATCCGGTGTCACCGAGAATCTTGCCTTGACTCGCCGCGTACTGAAGGTACAAACGTAGCAATTCAACGCCCCTCGCCCGAGAGCGATCAGGGTTCATATCATGATGATCGAAGGACGACACTAAGGTCATACGTCGCCGCGCCCTTGTAATTGAAACATTGAGACGGCGTTCACCCCCTTCTGTTAGCAGTGGACCAAAGCGGTAGGGTAATTTACCTGAACAGTCTTTACCATAACCTACTGATAAGATAATTGCGTCACGCTCATCCCCTTGCACTCGTTCAATGTTCTTCACGAACAAGCGTTCCGTGCGACTATCGTCAAAGAAAGCCGCCAGATCAGGACGTTCCTTGAGTGCAGAAGTAACTTAGTTGACAATTTACAGTACAACAAAGTAGTATAAGTAGGTTGTCAACAACAGTTGAGGTAACAAAATATCTATTACCCATGCCCAAGCTGCACCAGTATCGGGGTGTTAATGTTACAACCTACTTCAGGGGATGGGAAAGCAAAGGTATTATTACTGGACTTATGCGACGAGCCTTTCAAACTAAGTTAAAACTTAATCATAAGCAGAAAACTTTGATGGCTCAACACGCAGGTTATGCTAGGTGGGTCTGGAATTGGGCTCTAAGGTTGTGGAATGAAGCATACTTTGCCGGACTAAAACCATCGGCTAACAAGCTCAAAAAGTTCTACACCAATGATGTTAAACCCTTATATCCTTGGATGACTTCCCTTTCGTCAAGGGTTTATCAATTCGTCTTCATGCACTTAGGGGAAGCCTTTAGTCGATTTTTTCAAGGCACAGCTCAATACCCGAAGTTTAAGAAGAAAGGTAGAAATGACAGCTTTACCCTAGATAATTGTGGTAAGCTTATGGAGTTTTCCGGTACAAGGTTAAAGCTCCCTTTTATGGGATGGGTCAGTACCTACGAACCTCTACCAGAAATTCAGACCAAGCGAGTCACAATCAGTCGAGTCGCTGACTCTTGGTATATATCTGTAGCCCATGAGTTTGAGGCTGAACATACGGTCAAATCTAGACAATATCTGGGTATTGATGTAGGTATAAAAGTTTTAGCGACCTGTTCAGATGGGACTGTAGTTCCTAACCCCAGAGCCTTCAAACGAGCCAAGAAAAAGCTAGCCCGACTACAAAGAGAATTATCGAGAAAACACAGAGGTTCTAACAACCGAAACAAAACTAAGCTCAAATTAGCGAAAGTTCACCAGCGGATTACTAACATCCGGAAAGATACAATCCATAAATTAACATCTTGGGTCTGCAAGAACCACGCAGTCATTGGATTAGAGGATTTGAATGTTTCGGGTCTGTTGAAGAACCACAAGCTCGCGGGTGCAATCGCTGATTCTGCATTCTATGAGATACGTCGTCAACTAGAATATAAATCGGAGTGGTACGGTTGCCAACTGGTATTTGCCGACCGGTTCTATCCATCAACGAAGACCTGTTCGAGCTGTGGTCACATTCAAGAAATGCCACTCAAAGAACGAGTGTTTAATTGTGAGGCTTGTGGTCAAGTCAAAGACCGTGACTATAATGCCAGTCTCAATTTAGAACATTTAGCCGAGGGCTTCTCGGTCATCGCCTGTGTGAGTGAGTAAGGCCGACCTCTCACGCAACCCAGTGTACTGGAGGAAGCAGGAAGTAAACGTTAACGTGCTAGTTATGTCGCGTTATATCAGTTTTTCAAAGCAGAGAACTTATATTTGAGACTATACCCACTTCATATTTCACCTCACCCCCCTCAGATGTGTACCCTCTTATCTGCGCCCTCAAACTTCCACACTTAGCTTAAGTTTTGTATACTGATTTTAATATAGCCAAAAATATAACATGACCTCCCCAGCCCCCTCGATTCAATTTTTTGAAGGGATTTACGAAGACTTAAGCAATGTCAGCTTACGGCAGAATCGCAATTCAGGAGTCCGGACTGTGTTAATGACCTTTGACTCCCTCAAAGCTATCGAAAAATTCAATAGCTTTACCAAAAAATATAGTAATTCGATGTTGTTAACCGATGAAGAAGGGGTAATCAGTGTTACACCCTCCTCAGTTAAATTTGTCTTTGGTGGTCCAGAGGGGGATGATTTAAGAAAAGTCAATTGTGAATTTGAGATTGAACAGAAAGAACACTGGGAACGGTTCATGCGCTTTATGAATCGCTACGCTCAAAAGAATGGCATGGCCTATAGCGACAAGCAACAATCTACGACTCCGTCAAATTTGACTGGTTGAGTTAGACACGGAGACGCACCAGACGCGGAGAGAGAGTTTATCCATCATTTGTTGATTGACAGAGTACTACCGGGAGTGAAGCAAACTAAAAGATGAAAGTAGCAATTACTGGAGCCACGGGATTTGTAGGCAGTCGCCTAGTAGAGCAATTACTGGTGAAAGGACATCAGCCTCTCATCTTAACCCGTAACCAAGCCAAAGCCGCTAGTGCCTTTCCCAAAGTAGAAATAGTTACCTACACCCCGAACAAATCTGGTGATTGGCAAAAAGCGATCGCTGGTTGCGATGCTGTAGTAAATTTGGCAGGAGAACCAATTGCCGAAAGCCGGTGGACACCAGAACGCAAGCAGGAAATTTTCGATAGCCGTAAGCTGGTAACCAAAAAAATTGTCGAAGCGATCGCTCAAGCCCAGCCCAAGCCAAGTATTCTTATTAATGCCTCTGCGATCGGTTACTATGGCACTAGTGAAACCGCTAGTTTTGATGAAACCAGCCCTAGTGGGAATGACTTTTTGGCCAAAGTTTGCCAAGACTGGGAAGCTGAAGCTCAGCAAGTTAAAGAAACTGGTATTCGCCTAGTAATTCTACGCCTGGGAATTGTTTTAGGAGACGGAGGCGCACTCGCAAAGATGATTCCCCCATTTCAACTCTTTGCTGGTGGTCCTATTGGTACTGGACAACAGTGGTTTTCCTGGATTCATCGGGATGACCTAGTGAATTTAATTATAGAAGCCCTAACTAACTCGGAGATGGAAGGGGTATTAAATGCTACAGCACCAAATCCAGTCCAGATGTCAGGATTTTGTCAGGCTTTGGGAGAAGTACTCAATCGTCCCTCTTGGTTACCGGTTCCTGGCTTTGCTCTAGAAGCTTTGTTGGGAGAGGGAGCAACCGTAGTTTTGGAGGGTCAACAGGTATTACCCAAAAAAACCACTAGCTATGGATTTGAGTATCAATATCCTACTGTCAAGCAAGCCTTAACGGAGATCTTAACTTCCTGAACTGACAGGTTGACAACAAGGCTAAAAATAAGCATAAGCCTGTAAAGTATGTGGAATTATTACAGGCTTCGATGCCTATTCCTTGCGGTGCGTTACGCTTCGCTAACACACCCTACTGCCGTGACCCAGCTAAAATAGTGCATTAGAAACTGGTAGGGAAGTAAAAAGTAACAAGTAAAAAGTAACAAGTAAGAAAGAACTAGAAACCAAAATCTATTGCACCATTTTAAGTGGGTCAGTCCACTACGTCGGGTGAACGAAATTTTGGGTGGGATTTCTTGAGCGTTGTATCCAAAAATTATCAGTTCTCTCTTCTTCCCCAGCTCCCCAGCTCCCTAGCTCCTCCGCTCCTCCGCTCCCCACCCTTTTTTTCGCTCACCCCCCTACGTCTCTATCCTATCCCTAATTTTCCTTTGGAGATTGAGGATTTATTGGTATAATATTATATAATGGAATAGGTGTGCGCCTGTAGGGTCTGTATCAGAATATATGGTAGGAGCCGGTTCACCCAAAATCTTTCGGTTTAACCAGCTAAGGAAAAATATTATCCTGGTTGGTCTTGGGAAAGTCCTTCTTCCTCTTGAGATACTTCCATTCTTATTGGTTTGAATGACTCTTCTTTCTGAGCAGCTTCCCAAACTACCTTTCTTAGCCAGGCTCCCCGTTCTGATGTTGGCAGCGATCGCAACCATGTATCGATAGATTGCGGGAATTTGATACTGATTGACTTTCTAGAGAGCTTTTCTCCTGGAGGCAGTTCTTCTCCTACTAGTTTATATTGGTGTTTCTTGAATCCTGAACTTTGTTTAGGGTTTGGGTTAGGCATATTAAAATTATTACTCTCTTGCTTTATTATATCCCGGAATGCCGCGTTATAGCAATAAAATTAAGGAGGAATAGCAAGTGGATCCAAATGAACGCTTAGATGATTTGCTAGCGCAAGCGCTCGCTGGCAGTACGAAAGAAGAAGCAGAAGCCATACTCAAGATCAAGCGCCTCTTTGAGTCGCTTCCCAAAAACGAGGAAAGCAACATACGGCGCTACTGCCTCACCTTGCTCTTAACAGAGCTCATTTTGATAGATCAGCCTAATTTAATGCCTAGGGATAAAGGTTAAGCGCTAACAGGCAGGTACGTTCAAGCTGCCTGTCTACCAATATTCCCCATTATTCATTATTCGTTTTCTCAATGTAAATCTGCTTCCCAAACAGCAACATAGATGCGATCATACTTATTGCGTTCAATTACCCCTTTCAGGCTATTGTTTCGACCACTAACAAACTGATAGCTCTTAGCCTGACGCTGATATACTGATGCTAGTCCCTGCTTAATCTCATCCGAAGCATTGTTGTTGAGTAGTGTATTGAGGGTTTCTGACATCCTCTCTAATCCCACGGATTGGTAAAAAGATACTTCTGTTTGCCGTAAACGTCCAGAGGAAGGGTCAAACAAGTATCCCAGGCTAATCTGATTGGGAATATATTCCTCATAAAGCACTGCACGAGTATTCCATAAACCACTCGATGCTCTAGTGGGTTTACCCAAGGCAAATTCTACTGCCTTTCGTTGAGTTCCTGGAGGAAATGCAGGTATTTTTTGAGATGGATTAGTATTTTTGTCTCTATTCTCTGGCTCAGGAGAAGTTTTGGGAGATGGAGAAGTTTCTGGAGATTTAGTTACCGGTGGTTGAGATGGTGATGGAGAAGCTTCGGGAGATTTAGTTACTGGTGGTTGAGATGGTGATGGAGAGGCTTCGGGAGATTTGGTTATCGGTGGTTGGGATGGTGATGGGGAAACTTCTGGAGATTTAGTTGCCGGTGGTTGAGATGGTGATGGGGAGGCTTTGGGAGATTTGGTTACTGGTGGTTGGGATGGTGATGGGGAAACTTCGGGAGATTTGGTTACCGGTGGTTGAGATGGTGAGGGAGAGGCTTCAGAAGAGGATTGTTCAGTAGGAGGTTTTTCCGAGATAGTTTCAGTCGGTTGTCTGAACCCCAAGCCAACTGCCACAGCGGCAATAATTACACCCGCAGCAATACCTAAGCCGAGGATTAGGGGTTTACTCCTATTAGCTTGTGTAGCAGGAAGTTGACCAACGGCAACAGTAGCTCCAGTATGAGGATTCTTGCGGTTGGGAGTTGGCGAGTTTCCTTGGGGTACACCAGGAGCAACTGCTACGGTTTCCATCTCGGAAACAGAATTTGTTGTTTGCAAGGTATCCAACATTTGTTTGGCACTGGCAAAGCGATCGCTAGAATGGAAACGAACTGCTCGCTCAATTACCGTTGCCAGATTAGAGTGCAGATTTGGTAGCTCTTGACGCCACAAAAATTCTCCTGTTTGAGGATCTGTTTCCAACTGTTGGGGTAGTTTGCCTGTAAGCAAAAAAATGGCAGTTAGCCCGACACTGTATAAATCGCTAGCATAAGTTGGACGACCTGCGGCTTGTTCGGGGGGCATAAATCCAGGAGTGCCAATTACCATTGATGGTACGGCTTGAGGATTTACCGCTGTCTTCACTGCTTCTTTAACCGCCCCAAAATCAATCAGCACTGGTAAACCATCTTTTTTCCGCACAATCACGTTATCTGGCTTAATATCCCGGTGAATTATGTGGTAACTGTGGGTATAGTCAACTACCGGCAACAGGCTGAGTAGGATTTGTCTAACTTCCTTCTCATCCAAGCTTCCCTCTTTTTCCAATTTTTGCGTCAGAGTTTGACCTTCAATCCACTCCTGCGCTAAGTAGAATTGTCCAGCTTCGGAAAAGTAAGCATACAATCGGGGAATCTGGTTGTGCCCTTCTCCCAACTCTTCCAAAACTGCCCCTTCCCGCTGGAACCTTTCTTGCACCTGTTGATAAGCCTGGGGATCGTCGGCTAAAGGTTTGAGTTGTTTGATCACACATCGCCTTTGGGAAGGCAAATAGGTATCTTCCGCTAGGAAAGTATTACCAAAACCTCCAGCCCCCAATTTCTGGAGCACCCGGTAGCGATTATTTAACAATGTTGGCGTCATTTACAACTTCACCCCCAGCTCTTCCTTGATTGTATTTTTTTTACTGCCAAATTGGGAAACTTTGCACTAAAGTGGTTTGCAAGACTCCAGTATAAGTGGGTTGAGTCATATCAATCAGTACTACTAAGTTCCGTTCATTGGGAGATAGGCGTACTTCTCGGATGGCATATTTTTTTACCGCATCACGGTAATCATTCAATTTGCCAATAGTAAGGCGACGATACTGATAATCTACTACCAAACGCATCGAAGTACGATCTACATCAGAAGTACCTCCAGATAAATTAGAGGGAAGAGCTCTTTGCTGTAGTTGAATTTGTAGAGGGGGTGTTTGCTCCGTCAAGCGAACTTGTACGGTATCGCTGTTGCGGGAACTAATCGAGCGAACCAATATTGGCAGGTTTCTGCCTACTTTCAACCGATTTAGCCGCAAGCGCTGTCGGAGGGATACAGTTTTCTGGAGTAAGTCATCTTCCGCAGCCTGGTTAGTTATATTTAAGGCGGAGCGATCGTATTCTGTTTTAAGGCAGCCATTGCTCACACAGGAGTTGTTCGCCACATCGATAATTTGTATTTGTGCAGTGGGTACTTCCGTAATCTGGTTGCGAGAGCTTTCTAGATAAATGTAGTGTTTGCTATCTAGGGAAAAACCCGACATTCGTCTAGAGGTTCTAAAAACCGTTGCTAATCCCACAGCATCAAGGAGGAAGGCACTAGCAACTAGTGCAAGAAGGCAGAAGGCAGTCCCGATGAAAAAATTTTTTTTCACCACCATGCATGAAAATCCCTCTCTCCGCGTCTCCGCGTCCCCGCGTCCCCGCGTCTCTTTCAAGTCAGGAGGCAGGAGGCAGGAGGGAAGAGAGCTTACGACACAAGCTTTGTCACCTTTTTTTTCTGGTGGGTTATTTCCGCCGCGCTGCACTAGGGTCTGTGATAATAGGGTAAAACGTTTCATCTTTATTAATCCCAAGAGCAAGGTTATAAGGAGCATACCGGAAAACCTCGTGACTTGAGGATACTGTGGACGAATCTACTGGGGGGTGTGACCCCTCCCTAAACCCCTACCCTAAGAGGAGAGGGGCTTTCCGGCTCCCCCTTGTCTCCCTTGTCTCTTTTGAAGTGCTCAAGGACTTTTGCCTAGCTGCAGTAGTTTGGGGAATGTCAAAGGGTGACTTCAGGGCTGTCGGCACAAAAGAGCATAAGTTTTGAGAGAATGACCAAGGAAGCATGGGAAATCTCAAAAATTGTGGATCTAGTCAAGTTTATTGTTCTGTTATTATTCCTCACTCTATCTTTGGCTATAGCACAACCAGCTGAAGCCTCGTTTTGCCGAAATTCAAATGACCACTCAATTTGCGTCCTCAGTATTAAACGAAGTGCCAAAAATTACTGGGAATATAGAGTAGTTATTAGTATTGACGGGAAAAAGCAACCGTTAGAAGTGTATAACTGTCGTGAGGGTATCAAAATTAACCGACAGGGAGATAATATACCCTTTCAATCAAATAGTCCAGGGGAAATTATCTGTAGTTTATTTAAAAAGTAGCGCTTTGGAGGCAGGAGGCAGGAGGCAGAAGAGAAGAAAGCTTTGGTAGTAAACTAGCTTTGCCACAAAGGTTAGTTGTTTTTTTTACGAACAACTAACAACTAACAACAAATAACACCTTAGGCTTTAGGGTTAGTTTTAAATGTTAACTTAGGATAGTTCCTACTGCATTGGAGGCTTTAATGTTGAAATTTTATCATCAACCCCTATCACCAATCAGCCGAAGGGTTTGGCTGGGACTCCTCGAAAAAGGAATTCCCTTTGAGCCGATTACGGTGAACCTTCAAGGGGAACAATTCGAGCCAGAATTTTTATCCCTCAATCCATTTCATCATATTCCGGTTGTCGTAGATGGGGAGCTGCGTATCCTGGAATCGCTAGCAATTTTGGACTATTTAGAAGCTAAGTATCCCGAACCTTCCCTGACACCTCAAGATCCGGCAGCGCTCGCTAAAATGCGCATGGTACAAATGGTAATAACCAACGAACTTACCACCAAAATATCGGCTCTATTTAGGGCAATTCATGCCTCTGAACCTGATGTTGCAACAGTTAGACATATTGCAACCGCCTTTGATTTTTTGACTGAACAACTCGGTGATTCTCTCTATTTCGGTGGAGATAATTTGTCATTAGCAGATATTACAGCAGGGGCACTATTGCCCCTACAAATCCGACTTGGTGTTGAGTTGAAAGGGCATCCCAAGATTGCCGCCTGGTATGAACGTGTTATGGCGCGGGAGTCGTGGCAGCAAACGGAACCAGATGATGATGCTTTTGACACTTGGAAAAAGTCAGTGTTGTTGATGATCCAACGTCGTCAAAAGAAGTCTTAGTGCAGGGATAGGGCGCACTTCAGTACGCCCTCAACTGGGGGCTATCGCTATACAGTTTTATTGCACCTCAAAAATGAAAATTCCCTAAAACCTAAAACCTAAAACCTTACCTACCACCTACCACCTATTCAAACCCGAAAATTACGACTTATTCAGCAAACTCTACTTAGGATTTGCTGAATAACTGTGGAAGCCATGCCAGACAAGCTTTTTAATCGTTTTCAGTCTAGCAAAGTGCAAGGAAATGGCATTTTTTAGTTCAAAAACCTTGCACTTTTACCAGAAAATGCCTCCTGAACTCTTAACTTATTACTTATTACTTATTACTGATTACTTCAAAACCTGCGTCAATCGACTTATTCAGCAAACTCTACTTAGCTTTTCTGACTGCGTTGAAGCTGAGGAGAGTACAACATCAACAACGATGCCTACTAATAAAGCCACCACAGCAATAGTGAAGAATAGTAACTTTAACCCCAGATCATAGAGTTTCTGAAGAGCTAATCTACCTCTAGACGGTCGCACAAGGGCAAAAGGAAGCTTTGACTGCTGGTAATAATGGGAACATTTTTGGAGATCACACTCACTAATCATAAGGAACTATAATAAATTAAGGTCAAGTATTGCTTTTTTGATTACTTTTAGTATGATAGAACGACATGAAATCTAGGTTAAGTTTTTGTGAGAAGATTTTCATAAACAATTAAGTTGCAAATTTAAAGTTGACAGCTTTCAGGAGTAAGTAACGAGCAATTAGCAATTAGCCATTAGCAATTAGCCATTAGCAATTAGCCATTAGCCATTAGCAATTAGCCATTATCAATTAGCAATTAGCCATTAGCAATTAGCCATTAGCCATTAGCAATTAGCCATTAGCCAGAGTGTTTCTTAAGAGTTTGCCGTTACTTGACCCTGACTCAGGGTATTTGCCAATTTATCAGCAATCCCCTCTACCCAATTCTCATCCTGCTTCGTATAACTGCGAGGGGCATTAGCTCCTAAAATTAAAGCACCTTGGTTACCCAGAGGTTGGCAAATAAGTCCTTGAGTATTTTCTGGCAAATAGTCAAACTCAATACGCCCTGGATAAATCTTGAGGTCAACTAAATATACAGCTTTTTTTTTCTCTAAAACTCGCTTTAAGATAACTCCTGGCTTCACCTCCCGATTATTTCCCAAGATGCCTCGACGTAGTAAAACTTTGCCTTGGTAGAAAACCACAAGCGATCGCGTTACTGTATTGGTTAATAAAAGATGGGATGCCCAAGCTAGTTCAGTTTTGAGCTCAGTTGGTAAGGTTGGAGCTAGCTCAAAACCTTCCTCACCAACCAAATCAACTGCCTCAGGGGAGCGGGGTTGTACTCGTTGCCATAGTAAACCTGTCAAAATCAACACTGCACTTAAAATTACTCCCAGAACATCTGAACGAGCCTGAGAGTCGGTTAGTTGTGGTGTCATTAAGCGGTTAAGTACCAGCAGTAAACTACCTAATCCACCAACAACAAATGGCAATTGCCGCAGTATATAGTTTTGATCGGATTTGTTCATATGAGGGAATGGGGAGATGAGAGACAAGGGGGACAAGGGAGACAAGGTAGACAAGGTAGATAAGAAAACCACCTACCACCTAACACCTAACACCTAATCATTCTTCCCCTGGTTCAATAATCCTTTGGAATAAATAACCAGTGCCTCGCGCTGTCAGAATTAGTTCCGGATTGCTGGGGTCATCTTCCAACTTTGCCCGTAACCTGGAAATATGGACATCTACCACACGAGTAA
>JAAHHL010000770.1 GCA_010672185.1 Caldora sp. SIO3E6
GTAGTCCTCGACTGTCGATGCAGTTTTCTTCCCTACCACAGCAATTTTGACCCCAGCTAAGGCACGAGCATCTTTACCCTGAGTGAGTAGTCGTTCAAAAAAGTATTTGACAGCGTTGCTGGAAGTTAGAATTAGCCAATCAAAGTCAGATAAATTAGCAATTGCCTGATCCAAGTCTTCCCAACTAGAAGGAGGACTAATAACCAAAGTAGGCATTTCTATTACTTCTGCACCTGCTGCTTGCAACAGCACACTGAATTGGCTTGACTGCTCAGCTGAGCGAGTAACCAGGACAGTTTTGCCTGTGAGGGGGGGTTTCTCTTGCTCTTCACTAATCGTTGTTGAGTTAATATCTTCTGTTTCTCCTTGCAAAGTAAATTCTGCTCCACTAATTAGGGCTCCAGGAGATTGTAAATAGTTTCTGAGTTCTACCACCTCACCAACAACAATCACCGCTGGGGAGAGGGGAATACCAGCAGTTTGCTCAACAATATCAGCTAAAGTACCAGTCCAAATTTGCTGCTGGGGGCGTCCCCCGGAGCGAATTACGGCAATAGGTGTTTGGGGAGAGCGCCCATATTGCCGTAAATAATCAACAATTTCACTAAGATGACGCCCACCCATCAAAATGGCTAAAGTATCAATCCGGGCTAGAGCATCCCAGTCCAATTCTACTGGCTCATGACCTGTCAGAACAGCAAAACAACTACTCCAGACAGGATCTGTTAAGGGAATTCCAGCAAACAAGGGAGTTGCCAAAGCAGAGGATATTCCTGGCACAACTTCAAAAGGGCATTCAGCAGTAATCAGTGCCTGAATTTCTGAGCTAGAGCGACCAAAAATAAACGGATCACCGCTTTTGAGTCGTACCACCTGCTTGCCTTGGAAGCATTGTTCTACCAAAATCTGGTTAATTTCATCTTGAGGGGTTGAAGGAAGTCCGCCTCGTTTACCAACATGGATCTTCACACAAGCGGGTGGTACTAGTTGTAATAACTGAAGATCTACTAAGTTGTCATATACCAATACTTCTGCTTGATTGAGCAATTGTTGACCTCTAAGGGTGAGGAAGGCAGCATTTCCTGGCCCACCCCCTACTATATAGACTTTGCCGATGGACTCAGCCATGATTGTTTCAAGTTCAGAAGTTTAGGAATTCAGAAGTAGGCAAATGTTAATGTTTTCCTAAGATACTGCAACAGGGCGATCGCTTCAACACTTTCCGACCCGAATCCACGAAAAGCGCCTATCTCTACCTTCCCTCTCAAAGGTAACAACGAGGTTAAAAAGTATATAGGGTATGGGGTGTAGGCAAAGCCTGTTGCTCAAATGTAAGCTGCACTAATAATTGCTTGCTCGGTGTCAGCTGATTACTAATCACATCCTGTACACTTAATTTAGCCTCTCTGAGATTTTCTATATCTGGTATTTCTTGGTGACAATGGCTACAAAACCAATAAATGCCTTGGTTGGAAATATGCCTGAGCAAAGGTTGCGAACAGTAAAGACAAGGGTGTTGATTGCTCATAATTATGTTGATTTTTAAAAAGATAGATTAAAGTCAATGCTGCAAACTTAATTTGTTTGGCAGTTGTGATCTTTCTTTATTTTTACTTAATTTTTTTGCAAATAACATATAGTTATTAAAACTAATGTTAAAAACGATTACAGCAAGATATAACTTTAGATAGATATGAAATAAATAAAATATTGATACAGCTTCTGTTTGCCTGTTAGTAAAAAGACCTAACAATTAATGACAAGTAAGCCGTCCATCTTCCAAATGAGTCACTTGATCAGCAACATCCATAATCCTAGGGTCGTGGGTCACCATCAACACAGTGCAGCTTTGTTCCTTTGCCAGGTAGTAGAGTAACTCAATCACATTATGCCCACTCTGGGAGTCCAAGGCAGCAGTGGGCTCATCTGCCATAATGATTTGGGGATTGCCAGCTAAGGCTCGTGCGATCGCGACCCGTTGTTTTTGTCCCCCAGATAAATCACAAGGCTTGTGATTTCTATGTAAACCTAATCCCACCTGTTCTAACAGCGCTTGGGCTTGATATCGTGCTTTTTTGCCCCGAATACCTTTAATATTGAGTACGACTTCTACATTCTCTGCTGCCGTTAGTGCCGGAAACAAGTTGAAACCCTGGAAAATAAAACCAATATTGTCCCTTCTAAAGCGCTCTAGCTTACCACGAGACATCCTAGTAATCTCTTCCCCTAGTAAATATACTTGCCCAGCTGTAGGTGTCAGAAGTCCAGCTAAGATGGAGAGCAGGGTAGTTTTTCCAGACCCAGACGGTCCCATTAACAGCTCGATATTACCACTTTTGATATTCCAATCAATCCCTTGAAGAACTTGATACTGCTGTTTTCCAGACTGAAATACCATTTCTACCCCTTTAGCAAAGATAGTTCCCGTTTCAGCAGTAGGCAAGCGACTTACTGGAGTAGAATGACTTTGGCATCGTTTCTTGGTAGAGACCATATAGTTGATTTCAGCAGTCTTTAGCTAATTTGTTAGATTTTTAGCGAGTTGGATGAAAAAGTCAACCATTATTGTGCTGATATCTAGATTTTGCGCCACTTATATCATGTCGGCATAACTGCCCATCCTCAAAACCTCTCCGCATCAGGTGCAGACCCGCGTTAGCCTTGACTATTAGTTTTTAAGCAGACATGGTATTAGAACTATAGTTCTAGTCTAACACTTCCCAGCACATTACTTTAGGTATACTTTGATACTAGATGCAATTTTGGTGACGAATGTTCCCTTTGTCAACGGTTAAAAATTTTTCCTAAAGTAACTTTCAGGAAATTTTTCAGTAATCATCATAATGGGTTTACGGTGAGAAAACACTCGATAAGTACGAGATAGCAATCGTTCTTCCTTTTCAACTTGAAAATAAACACCTAATTCAGCTGCTGCTTCTTCTACTGAATCAACTATTTCTTTAAAAGTTTCCATTTTGTGCTCTAGCCACAGTCTACCCAAAGGAGTTTGAGATTTAAATAGCTCATGTTTAAATTTCTCCTCTAATCTCTCTGGCACCAAAATTGACTCAGCATAAATAAAATTTTTCCTACTTATCTTTCCTTGGAGTAAGAATCAAAAGTACTCAACTTTGATGATTCTATGTGACTGAGTGTTAGTTAACTCATCCCCTGGAAGACAGCACGAGGGATGAGAATGTTACAGCAGTTTGCTCTGCTATGCGGTACATTGTTAATCCCCCTAAATCCCCCTTGGAAAGGGGGACTTTTTTCTGCTGTACTTTGTGAGTCAAAAAACAAAAAACTAACAACTAACAACTAAGCGGCGGGTGGATGTCTCTCCCATCCCTTAAGGAATGGGCTTTCCGCCGCTTTCGCTAATCCCTTTTCAAAAATTGATTAACAACTCGATCCAAACCAACAGAACGGGAGGCTTTGAACAAGAGGCGATCGCCTGGTTGTACCATTTCCTCTAGACGCTTTACGATAACCTCGTGGTGGGAAAAACACTCAGTCGCTATCGTCGCTGTTCCACTAGCAATCGCTTTAGCCTCTGGGTCATCTACCATAACTAGCAAAGCATCAAGCTGTAATTCTTCTGCTGTCTTGCCTACTTGCTGGTGCAATTCAGAGGATTTTTTCCCTAATTCTTTCATTGTCCCTAATATGGCAATATGACGCTTTCCAGGAGTTTGTGCTAATAGTTTGAGCGCTGCCACCATAGACTCTAACCCTGCATTGTAGGTTTCATCCAAAATCACCACATCATTCGGTAAATCGTAGCGCTTTGAGCGTCCTGCTGGTAATTCAATAGCCAAGCCTTTGTTGAGAGCACTCCAATCAACCCCAACAATTTTGGCTACAGCCAGCGCTGCTAGGTAGTTAAGAGCATTGTGGTTACCCGCGAGAGGAAGAGGTAACTGCCTGCCTTCAATACTCAATGTTTGGGGAGAAAGCAACTGCCCTTGTAAATCACCCCCCTCTAACCCATAAGTCAAAGTCTGCCCTTGCCACACAGTAGCAGCAGTTGTCATTAATCGCTGGTTGTCGTGATTGAGCACAGCAACACTGGAGGTAGGCATTTCAGCTAATAACTCACACTTAGCTTGAGCGATCGCTTCGACAGAACCCAACAACCCAATATGAGCTGTTCCCACATTGGTAATCACGCAATGGTCGA
>JAAHHL010000771.1 GCA_010672185.1 Caldora sp. SIO3E6
TTACTGGTCCGACTGTTATTGGCCCTCTGCTCAAACAAGTGAGAGTGGAGCGGCGGGTAGCAACTATCCTCGAAGGGGAAGGTGTATTGATTGACCCGGTAGGAGCTATCCTCGCGGTTGCTGTGCTAGACACAATTGTTAACAGAGATGCTGGTCCAGCAGAAGCACTGATCGGTTTGAGCCTGCGCCTTGGAATTGGGGCACTTATCGGTGGTATTGGTGGTTGGTTATTGAGCTTGTTTCTCAAACGCGCTGACTTTATCTCAGATAACCTCAAAAGTTTAGTAGTTTTGGCCAGCATGTGGGGCTTATTTGGCTTGGCACAGATGATTCGTTCGGAGTCAGGGTTAATGGCAACTGTGCTAGCTGGGATTGTTTTGGGAGCTTCTGAACTTCCTGAAGAACGCTTGTTGCGAAGATTTAAAGGACAATTGACAGTTCTGGGTGTTTCAGTGCTGTTCATTCTCCTCTCCGCTGATCTGTCCATTGCCAGCGTCTTTGCCTTGGGTAGGGGTAGCCTGTTTACCGTCTTTGTACTGATGTTTGTGGTACGCCCCATTAGTGTCGCTTTGTGTACCTGGAACAGTGATCTCAAATGGCGACAGAAAATATTTTTGTCTTGGATTTGTCCCAAAGGTATTGTTAGTGCCTCAGTTGCTTCCTTATTTGCAATTATCTTGACAGAAAGGGGAATTAATGGTGGTGACTCGATTAAAGCCCTAGTCTTCCTTACCATTATGGTGACCGTCTTTTTGCAAGGACTGACAGCTCGTTGGGTCGCCAAATGGTTACAGCTCAACCCAGAAGAGAAAGCAACGGGTGCAGTGATTATTGGTTGTAATCCTCTAAGCCGTTTGATTGCTCGTTTGTTCCAAGAGCGGGGACAATCTGTTGTTCTCATTGATACCGATCCAGAAGCTTGTCAAAAAGCAGAAGAAGAAAATCTGCGAGTCTTCCAAAGCAGTGGCTTGGATATTGACGTTCTGGAAGAGGCGGGACTTGAATCAATGGGGACATTCCTGGCCATGACTCATAATGGTGAAGTTAATGTTGTGTTAGCTCAAAGGGCTGCTGAGGAATTTGAACCACCGCGAGTGCTGGCAGTGTTTCCTCGTGATCGCCAAGCTAGTAATTCAACTAATAAAACCAAAGTCACTCAGGCTTTCGTCCCACAACTCCCGATCAAAGCTTGGAATCAGTATCTTAGTGATGGTCAAGTGAAGCTAGGCTCAACAACATTAAGAGAACCAGGGGTTGAATTTCAGCGAGCCCATTTACAAGCTTTAATGCGTGCTGGAGAGCTGGTTCCTTTACTCTGGGAACGGGAGGGTAAATTTAAAGTAGCCGGTGCGATGGAAAAATGGCAAACTGGAGACCAAATTATTTACTTGCTACACGATCCGAGACCCAAGCTATTAAAACGCTTATCTGGTGGCAACTCCTCATCTAGATTGGCGGTGGAGAAATTGCAAGAAGTTGAAGAAATCCCCATTTCTGCTCCTGTTTCAGAGGCTGCTATCGAGGAAATCGTTAAATCCTCTGATGAGGAAGTTGTGCAACCACCTGCTCCAGGTTAAGTTGGTTATTGGTCATTGGTCATTAGTCATTGGTCATGCCTGCAAACAACAAATAACCCACATTCCGTCCCCCTACTGTCACAGTTTTTTCGTAATTTATGGCTGTTCTCGGTAACTTTTTATAGTTCAGGGTGCGGAATGTAGTAAATAACAAAGGACCAATGACAAAGGACCAATGACTAATGACAAAGATTAATTCAAATATTGCACCCAAGCTGCCATTGGCTTTGGTGAACCATACCACAGTCCCTCCCTCCTCGGTGAATGCAACACTTCTTCCAAAGTGAGGTTAGTTGCACCGGCTAAATGAGCTGCTGTAATAGGGGTGATACCATCTCCCCAACAGTTTCCCTGTCCGCAAGTCAGTTCATAGCTGTTGTAAGCTAACCAACTGCCTAGTCGGCGTTTGCCATAAATTGCTTTCCCGGCAACACAAACATAGTGAACATCCTGGTAAAAAGCACCAGGATAATTGATATTGACAAAATCTAGATTCCTTTTTGTCCAGCGTTCTTGGGATAAGTGGGGTGTCCCCAAAGTAATCAAAGTTGCAATGTAGACGCGAGCATTCCACAAACCTACCGCTGAATCTGAGACATCTCCATGAATGGTATAGGGTTTTTCCCCTAGGTAAATCCGAGCAATCCAGCCACCAGCAGAATGACCAATCAGGTTAACTTTAGTAGTATGGTGTTTTTCCAGCTGTTGTTTTACTGTTTGGTTAAGTTTACTCAGTATCGGCACCATCGAACGACCACCAAGAGTAGGAAACCAATCCCGTTGTCTTAGTGGCACAGTGACAGTAGGAAATCCTAATTTTTGTAGAGATTCTTCTAAAGAACTGTATTCGCGGGCACTAGCAAAATAACCCGGTAAGATCACAATTGGTAACGACATTGTTAATTTAACACCCTAGATTTTGGATAGTTGTGCAACTAGGTACACTCTATGGTATTAGTGTAGGGCCAGGTGACCCTGAATTAATTACCCTCAAAGGATTGCGTATTCTCCAAGAAGCACCAGTAATCGCTTTTCCTGCTGGTAGCCAGAATCAACCGGGGATTGCTCAGTCGATTGTTGAGCAATGGCTCAACCAGCATCAGATACAACTGCCATTAAATTTTCCTTATGTTCAGGATAGGGTTACCTTGACTCAAGCATGGCAACAAGCAGCAGAGCAAGTCTGGCAATATCTAGATTTAGGTCAAGATGTAGCTTTTGTCTGTGAAGGAGATATTAGTTTTTACAGCACCTTTACTTATTTAGCTCAAACATTACAACAGTTACATCCTCAGAGTTTTGTAGAGAGGATACCAGGAGTCTCTTCTCCCTTCGCTGCTGCTTCAGCAAACGGAGAACCTTTAACTGTGCGCTCCGATCGCCTTGCTATACTGCCTGCTCTCTATAATGTAAAAGAGTTGGAAACAATTTTAGATTGGGCAGACGTCGTAGTTTTAATGAAAGTAAGTTCAGTTTATCCCCAAGTCTGGAAAGTCCTCCAACAGCGTCAACTGCTGGAAAATGCTGTTGTTGTAGAAAGAGCAACCTTACCAGAGGAAGTAATTTATGCTGATTTACGCGATCGCCCCACCCTAAAATTGCCCTACTTTTCTTTACTAATTGTGAAAGTCACCCAATCTATTTAGTTAAACTGGTAGCAATTACTCCCTCCTTAGCACAAAATAGCTTAATATTCTTCCTTTGTGCCCTGGTGTGCCTCTGTGGTTCTTTCAATCAGTAAAGGCTCCTAAACTCTAACTACTATGTCCTACTCTTCTTTTCTTAAACACTTCCCTGACAAACTAGCCCAGCCTACCGGTATTGCGGTGATGGCTTCTGTCGTTGTCCATGCACTAGTAGCAATAACCTTACCTTATTGGCCTGTTTTTTCCCGTGAACAATCAAAGGAGCTACGGGAAGTGAAACTAGTTGAGTTAACACCAGAAATGGCAAGCCGCCTTCCGCCCCCTCCAAAGCCGCCGGAACCTGTATTGCTACCACCACCATCCCAGCCTCCTTCCACTTTCTCTCAGAAACCGACTCAAAATAAAGATCTTGATAAGTTACTGACTACTCCTCGTCAACCAGTTGTACGCAGGAACAGAACTCCATCACCTAGAAAACAATTGAACCGTAAAAAGAATGCTGTTGTAATCAGACCGGGCTTTACTGGCAAAAATGTTAAGATACCAGAACTTGAGAGTAAAAAGGTTCAACCTCGTAAATTTAGGCGTGAGGATCTTGCTGCACTGACAACTAGGCCAAATATTGCCACTAGACCGAATATTGCCGCTAGGCCGAATATTGCCACTAGACCGAATATTGCCGCTAGACCAAATATTACAACTAGGCCAAATATTAGCCCAGGAGGGTTGAGAAGTAATACATTCTTTCCACCAGAGCAGCCGAATAATAATACCTTCTTGACACCAGAGCAGCCGAGCAATAGTACCTTCTTGACATCAAAACCGTTTGACGGCAGCACATTTTTGCCACCAGAGCAACCAAATAATAATACCTTCTTGACACCACAGCAGCTAAATGAGGGTTCATTCTTGCCACCGGAGCAGACCAACGATAATCCATCTTCTCCGCCAGAGCA
>JAAHHL010000772.1 GCA_010672185.1 Caldora sp. SIO3E6
ACCCACCTAAAATGGTGCAATAGATTTTGGTTTCTAGTTCTTTCTTACTTGTTACTTTTTACTTGTTACTTTTTACTTCAAAACCAGTTTCTAATGCACTATTTTAGGTGGGTCACGGCACTACGATAAGTACATTCTTCGGAGAAAATCGCCTTAACGCCAATCTTCCCAATCTTGATTAAAAATTGAAGTGTCAGGAAAGGCAGTAGGATTGCCATTTTCTTCCAGCCGCCGTCGGAGTAGTTTCAATTTTGGGTTGTGGGGTGGGACTTCGTTAATTAGTTGGTGAGGCGCAATCCCCATGTCGAGAGCAAAAGCTGCTGCTGTACCAGCGGCGGCACCAGAGGACCATTCAAAGGAATGCACTCGATAGGCAGCAGCGGCAATATGACTAGTAGCAATACTTTTACCAGCAACTAACATATTATCAATCTTCTGGGGAATCATTGCCCGGAGTGGGATTTGGAAAGGATAGGCTGCTCCTTGCCCCCGGCGCTCCCCTTCTCTTTCGGTATTACCAGGAGCTTCTGGGGGACTGAGAGTCATACAAGGGTGGAAGTCAATGGCATAATGACCAATACCTACAGAATCGGCATAGATTGTGGAGCGAGTACGTCGGGAGACTTCTTCTGGTGCTAGTCTACCACTCAAAACCGAAGGTGCTTCTAGTCCCGCTAACACTGCCCAAAGACGGCGGTAGGTATCGGGAGCAAGGGTTTGTTGGTAGTATTCATCCCGGTAGTCCCGGCGAGAAATATCCACTTCTGATATAGTAAAGCCTCGGGAATAACCATAACTAGGTCTGCCAATAATCCGCCTTCCTTCTCGCATGTAGGGATACTTGGACAAGCCATGCACTGTTCCCATGGGAGAATCTAAACCAGAGATATAGCGATGATTGGGATGCTTCTGCTTAACTCCATCTCCTAGTTGGGAATCGGTAGTTCCCTCTACCAACCAGTAGAAATAGCCTTGGGAGATTTCCTCCCCCTTCCGGAGACTTTCGGTTCGCAAGCCTCCCAGCCAGCCGCCAGGGGATAGTTGCCCAGAAGCTTGCAATTGGTCACGGGTGTAGATTAGATTATCTTGGGCAGTTCCTGGACGAAAGTCATTACCCCAAGTCCAATTTTGCATGGAGATATCCCCTGGAGTAGGAGTTGTGTAGCCGATACCGCCGAACTTAGTCGGTTCACCGGACTCTGGACTCCAAATCCGCCTATAGGTAAACACTAGTCCAAAGTCTGCTAGTCGCTCTAATTCGTAACTGTAGTAGGGTTCATATTGGGGATAAAAGGAGGGCATCTCATTGTTCTGAGGCTCCTCTGTTGCTTCCATGGCAAAGGTGTAGGTAAAGCCTTGGGTGCAGTAAGGTTCAGGAGTGCTACTAGAAGCAGAAGGATCTAGATAGGAGATAGGATCGATACCCAGGCGGTAGGGAACATCAGCGAGAGCAATAAGTTCTCCAGTTTCCGTAGCGTCAACCACATACCAATTAGCAATATTTCCCTCTTTAGGTACAAAGCGCAGGATCTTTTTCTTAAAGCGAGGGGAATCTTCGTAGCGATACCAATCTTCAATGGTTTGGGAGAGAGGGAAAGTGTTGAGGGGAGGTGCGCCAGGAGCCGGTTCATGCTCAATAGCGATCGCACTGCCAATATTTTGTCCTGAGTTGCTTCCTACTAGTTCCAGTTCCTTAATTACAGTAGAAGGATACCATTTGAGGGTTCCTTTCCCCCGCTCGGCAGCATCCTGCAAGATATCAAACAAAATAGCATGAGCATCACGGGGCAGAAAGCAGGATGCACTCACCCAGCATTCCCCAGGGTTGAGTTGATCGTAGTACTCTTCTATCCGTTCTCGTAATTCCAGATAACCGCGAGGGTAAAATAGTAGCTCTCGCTGGGTGGCTCGTTCATCAAGAGCAGAAGTTCCTTGAGCAGAAATTTGTCCTCCTACCCAATCAGTAATCTCCGTCAGACAAACAGTTCTTCCTGCCAGTAAGCCTTCGTAGGCAGCAGCAGAACCGGCAAGTCCACCCCCAACTACTAAGATTTCACATTCCACCGTTTTGTCTGGGGTTCTCGGTGCTGCGGCAATGGAAGGTTGAGGCATCAAGGATGAGAGGAAAGTAGAGCAGAGAGTCAGACTAATTAGCGATCGCTTCATATTTTAAAACGAGAGGCAAGAGGCACTAAACATAGCAATCCTATAATAAAATTACCAAAAAAATATCTGGTCTAAACATTGAATCAGGCTTGAGCGCTGATTCCGACTCCAATAGGATTGCTATAGTTCGCTTTATCTGTGTCTACCTACTTACTTGCCTTAAGTTTGGGGTTTAAGAAGGTATAGTAGTGATACACTCAACCCCAGGATAATGATAGCGTTGATGTAAAAAACTCCATCAGCTTCACTCATTTTGACTAATCCTCCTAAATTTTGTTAGATATTATACAGCTTCGTGCAAGGGTTTTGATAAAAAAAATTCCTCAACGATCTCGGCGGTAGCCCGGTTGTCCAGATTTAGCAAACTTCATCCCGAACATCAAACAGTGAATATTCCTGAGACAGTGACATTTGAAGACGCGCTTGCCCTTACCCAGTCCCTGATGAGTCAAATGGCAGCGGGGGAAATCTCACCACCGGAAATAGAGCAAGCAATCGCGCAATTAGTCAAAACCAAAAACGGTGCTAGAGGTTTTTTTGTCACTTACCTTACTTCTGAAGGTACTTTAGCTGACAATCCCTCCCCGGAAGTCATCCAGGCACTCCAGTCGTCTGATATAGTACCAGAACTACTAGTGAAAAACTTAGCTATGTCTTCTGCTGCGGGACTAAAGCATCGTCGCAATGGTGATGAGGAAACGGCTCAAGGCTCCGATCAAGTGCGATCGCGTACTACTAATCTTATTGAACAAGTCAAAATGGATCAGGTGCAGGAAATTGCCGCTGAGTTACGGGAAAGTGCTGTAACTGGAGAAGGTAACTATCAAGCTTTTCTCAAACGCTGGCAATATGATGCTGAACAAAGGGAAATTATTGCTCAGGCAATGGAGATAATTAATAATTAATAATTAATAATTAATAATGGATAATTGATAATGGATAATGGATAATGGATAATTGATAATGGATAATTGATAATGGATAATTGATAATGGATAATTGATAATTGATAATTGATAATGGATAATTGATAATGGATAATTGATAATGGATAATTGATAATTGACCTCTTGCAGCCATTCGATATAGCGCTTTGCAATCTAACAATGTACTGCATACCAGAGTAAACCGCTGTAATTGTCTGTTGGGGCGTAGTATTGGTGCTGGGATATTATCCATAAAATCAAATTTTTGTTCTGCTAATGCTACGCCCTGACCGGATTTATGCAAGAGTCCTAATAGATCATTGTTAGGTGGGAATAGGTTGTGAAAGAAACCGAGTTTTTGGCTGTTGAAGAAACTGCATCAAAAGTTGATGAGTCTTTGACCAGCTTACTTCCTACTCCTGAAATGTTAGCTCAATACAATGACTTGGGTGCAGAGGCTGCAGAAAGAATTATTGCTATTGCGGAGAAAGAACAAGAACATCGGCATAAAATGCAAGAAAAGCTGTTGGATGCTCGGCTTCTTGCTCTGAGGCAAGCAAGAAATGAAAGAAGATTATGGCAAGTTTTTGCGTTTGCTCTAGCTGTTGTTTCCGTTATCTGTGGTTCAATTGCCGCCATGTTGGGAGAGCCAATTGCCGGTGAAGTTATTGGAGCTGTCGGTGTTGTTGGGTTGGTGGTTGTATTTGTTTTCAGCTTTAGGGAGGTTCAATAATTGATAATGAACAATGGATAATGGATAATGAGCTCTCTTTGAAAGAAGAGGGTGGAACTTAAGGAAAATATTTGATTTTTATTTTCTTGCATTTTTGATAGCGCTAGGCATTTGTGTAGCATAGTGCGCTAGTAGCAAAGCCGAGGCGTTAGCCTGGAACAAGCGTCAGAGATTTTAGAGCAAATTAACCAATTAGGGTTTGCTGAATAAGTCCTTAGCTTTCAGCTGTCAGCTGTCAGCTTTCCGGATTTTGACCCCGAACATTCGGAATTTAACCAGGTATTTCCCTACAATGGTGCAAGGTTTTTGAAGCAAAAAATGCAAAAACCTTGGACTATTTTGGCTTGC
>JAAHHL010000773.1 GCA_010672185.1 Caldora sp. SIO3E6
TCGATTGTGCCAGCTAAGCCGTTGTGTAGGTCAATTATCAACTTAAATGTGCGATCGCTTACTCTTCGGTATCGGAGGATTCTTTTTCCGTATCCGAGGACTCTTCTTGGTTATCGGAAGACTCTGCTTCACTTGTAGACTCCTCAGAAGTCTCAGAATCATCCTTGGACTCCTCCCATTCTGACATGGGACGGTTTACCGCATACTTAAAGTCTATCGGTACTAACAGAACAGACAGCTCTTGAGACTTCTGCTTTGATGGATCTACCTGAGCATATAAGAAACTCTCATTAAAGTCTGGTTTACCTAAAGCTAGTTTATGTATTTTTTCCCCTGCTAGCTCAACCTCTATAGTCGCCGATGGTCGGTCTAAACCATACTCTTCCAGCTTATCCGCAGTAGCAGAAATAGTGCGATCGCTTTCTCCCTTGGCTAGCAAGTTCAACAAAAAGGAGATAGCAGCATCATTAGCTAGAGTATTTTTGGGCTTTTTCATTTGCCAACCCAACTCTGGGTTACTAAACCGCTCAAATTGCCAAGTTTCGTCATCAGTATAGATAATGACCGATTGAATCTCGTCTTCTTCAAAAGCAAAGATTGGTTGCTTAGTAGTTTTGGCAGCTTCTCGCTGGGGAGCACCCTTAATTTCGTAGAAATAAACAAAACTCCCCAGTAATATAGCTGAGACAAATAAAATTAGAGTTGTTCGCTGTAGTTTGAGAATTGTCATTTGTTATTTGTCATTGGTCATTGGTCATTGGTCATTGGTCATTGGTCATTGGTCATTGGTCATTTGTCTTCCTTGTCTCCCTTGTCTCCCTTGTCTCCCTTGTCTCCCTTGTCTCCCTTGTCTCCCTTGTCTCCCTTGTCTCCCTCAGCTTCCTCAGCTTCCTCAGCTTCCTCAGCTTCCTCAGCTTCCTCAGCTCCCTCAGCTCCCTCAGCTCCCTCAGCTCCCTCAGCTCCCTCAGCTTCCTCAGCTTCCTCAGCTCCCTCAGCTCCCTCAGCTCCCTCAGCTCCCAACTAACGGCGTTGCCACCAAATTACCCCTGCTGTGGTAAATCCAAATAAGGGTACAAACAATAAGGCACTCCAAGCTAGTGCTGCTGTTTGTCCCTGAGATAGGTTAAGACGACGATTTTTCTGTTCTTTGGGACGGATGGAAAAAGCTTCCTCTTCTTGATTGCTTAACCAACCAACAGAATTGAGAAATACATCACTATTGAGTTGTTGCTCAAACCAACCATTAGTAGCGAAATCAGAATTACCAAAGACAACTAATCGCGACTCAGAATCCTTTTCTTGATCGTTAGTTTCGGCAGCTATTTCTGCATCTTCCTCAATAAATGCTTCCGGTTCTTCTGCCTGATCAGCCGTTTCCTCCTCTTGGGAGTTGGGTGAGTCAGGAACACCTTCTTTTTGCTCGGCTTGCTCCGCAGTAGAAGCAGCATCTGTTGCTGGGCGACTTAAGGCTACACCTAAATTGAGAGGACCTTGGTTATCGCTTTCAGGGTCAAAGTCTAATGGTTGCGTTTCTGGAGCGCTTTCTGCCCAAGTTTCGTCATTGGTAATAACTAAAGGAGTTTGCTCAATGCCTTCGACAGGTATTGTCTCTACGGGACGAGCGAGGGGATATAAAGAAAACTGTTGAGCAAAATCTTGGGTGATGGGATGAGCGCCATAGTTGTAAACAATTGATGTCGCTAAGCCAAAACCATTCAGCTGACCTGAAGGGTCGATTACTATTCGATTATCCAATCCTACCCCCCAGTCTTCCAGTAAATCATCTAGTCCAGGATTAGTATCTGGATTTAACATGATCAGCAAACTACCACCCTGAGAAAGATAAGCTTCTAGAGTTTGTATTTCTGCTTCAAACAATGGTTCCTTGGGACTAGCAATAACCACCACTGAGGCATCTTGGGGAACTTTTGAGAGCTGTGCTAAATTAAGAATCTCTACCGTAAAATTTTTGTCTTTAAGGGCATCTACTGCTTGTAAGAGTCCCCCTTCTCCTGGCTCTATGGGGTTTTCTCCATGACCTTGAAGAAAATAAACTGTATCAGAGCGATCGCTGGTTAGTCTGGCAATGCCATTCGTCAGATTGATTTCTGAGAGGCGTTCGATTTCATTGACGGTTTGTAATAACTTTCGCTCGGAGCCATATTCCAGGTAAACTTCTCCTACGGACTGAACATCAAATTTTTGAGCTAGTTCTAGTTCTTCCTGGAGATCAACAAACTGAAACTCTAAATTGTCACTATACTTACGGTAATTTTCTAGTAATCTGCGGTCAGCTGGGTTAGGATTAGGGTTAAATACCACAACTTTGAGGGGCTGCTCTAAACTTTCCACCATCCGCTGTGAAAGAGGGGAAAGAGTGAACAGCTGATTATCGGTTAAGTCTACCTGTACTCCAGCACGAACTGCTAGAAAGTTAATTAGTCCTAGAATTAGCAATACTGAAAAGGTAGCAATAAAGGCGTTTGTCCCTACTTGAGTAGAACGGCGTCCCCAAAAACCTGGTGCGAAGCTACCTAAAAATAGCAACAATAAGCCTATTAACACCATTCCTGCAATCAGTAAACCCAAAGCTATGGATGACCAGCTACCAGACACAACTCTAGCACCGATACCCATCAGGCTAAACATGGGACCTAGCCACAATAGATATTTTAAAGATTGCCAGTATTTCTTAATCATTTTTTACTAGTTATGGGTTACCATGATTGTTCAGCTAATAAGCAATTTTCCAATAACTTCAGATATACAGAAGTCGTAAGTAGAAGTGGACTACTAATCTAAGAACCTAGTGCAGCGGGCATGAAAATAACCCACCAGTTAAAAAGGATGAAAAAGCTTTCTTCCCTCCTGCCTCCTGCCTTCTGCCTCCTGCCTTCTTGCACTAGTGTATCGGTATTTGGTCACCCTCTAAGCCAGACTAGCCAGAAAAAGTCACAGCGGTAAAAAAATATGGAAACTCTTGCCTACATTCATCTTGCTTTAGCCGACGAGGTTACCACCGGTGTTGGTGCATCTGAGAGGGTAGACTGGCGCAAGTTTTCCAGTCAAGCTTTGATTCTTCTACTGCCGGTGATTACTGTGGCTTTTGGTATCTTGGGTATGGCGAATGAAACCTTGGCACAACAGGCTAAGCGAGGGGATAATGGTTCTAATGTAAGGCAAATTCAAGAGCGTTTAAGGGAAGAGGGTTACTTCAATCGGCAACCAACTGGTTTTTTTCGCGAAATAACGGAGAGGTCAGTTAAAAACTTTCAGAGGGACAACGGATTGCGAGTAGATGGTATTGTAGGCGTGCAAACTGAAGCAGTACTATTTTACTCACGAGTAACGCTCCCGCCTCCAGCCTTTCCTTTTAACAGAGAACCGATTTTTAGTCCTCCTAACAGTGGAAACTTTCTGCCTAGAGAGGATGTTACACAACTTCAGAGAGAAGATGTTAGGCAGCTTCAGATAGAGTTACTAAGGAATGGTTTTGATCCAGGCCCGATTGATGGTATCTATGGTCCATTAACCAGGAGAGCGGTTATTGATTTTCAAATCTCAAAGGGTTTACCAGTTACCGGCGTTGCTGATCAACGAACTCTACAAGCATTAGGAATACTTCAGCCTGAGGAAAAGCGCTACACGGTAATTGTACCAGGTGATGACAATACATTGGAGAAGTTACAACGATATTTACAACCATATTTATCTGATATTAGATGGAATTATGTTCCAGATGATAGAAGAGGCGGATATGTAAAGGTTCGTTCCTTTGACAACCGCAATGATGCTGAAAGTTGGTCTTACTGGTTACGAGCTCGTGGATTTGATGCGCGAGTTGTTTATTTTTGAACTATGAATGAACCACAGAGGCACAGAGGACACAAAGAAAGAAGTTGTGAGTGCGATCGCAAAAAAATGTGTAATTTAAAACTGTGAATAAAATCACCTAAGTTTGTAGGGACGGGTTTTGTATTAAAATTGTTGCAATATGCGTCAACGTTAGCTATGAACCATTGGTGTCAACTTAACGCAAGGCTCATGCCTCACAAGGAACTTAAGTTCCTTGCTAATAGCTCAAGTCCACTTAAAGTGGACTGAAGATGTTTGAGCCGATTGATATGAGTCATCTTTAGATGACTTGAGCTATTAGCCGGTCGTTTAA
>JAAHHL010000774.1 GCA_010672185.1 Caldora sp. SIO3E6
TGAGAATCTAACTTTAACCCTAAAACATAAGACTTCGTCGAGGGAGAGTTAGCCAGTCATTTTTTAGATACTGTTGGTTGCTAACTGAGGGGTCAAACCCCTCACTCAATTAAAAAACTGGGCTAGTAAGCTTCTTCTCGGCTGTATATCAGTCTCTCTCGATCATCCTCTCCCCTCAATTTCATTATTTTTGAGGTAGTTGACCAACAGTATCTTGTAATTACGGGTAGTTTTATGCCCAGAAAGTCCAGTTGTTGCAGCGAAACACGGAATGAGTCGTGTCTGCAACTGGATTGTCAAATCGAACCTCATCATTGTGGTCAGATTTGACTGCTATCCTTCCCCTCCCTGCTTCGCTGAGGGAGGCGTTTCACGCGAAAACTGATGAAAATTACTCAGGAAAAGCTGCCCGATAGCCAAATTGGTCTGGAAATTGAAATTCCTGCCGAAACAACCAAAAAAGTCTACGACAAGGTTGTACAAAACCTCAGTCGCTCTGCCAATATTCCTGGGTTTCGCAAAGGAAAGGTGCCACGTCAGATTTTGCTCCAACGGATGGGAGTCCAACGAATTAAGGAGGCAGCACTTGAAGATTTGGTTCAAGATGGTCTCAAGCAGGCGATTGAGCAGGAAAAAATTGAGGCATTGGGAAACTACCAACTCCTTTCCAAGTTTGAGGAATTAAGTAGCCAGTTTAAGCCAGGAGAACCACTGACCTTCTCCGCCTCTGTGGATACACCGCCAGTGGTAAATTTGGTTGATTACAGTGGTTTGAGTGTCAAGGCGGAAGAAAGCAAGCCGGAGCCGGAAGCTGTTGATAAATTCTTAGAAGAGCGTCGTGTAGAACAAGCGACTCTGATTCCTGTAGAGTCACGTCCTGCTCAAATAGGCGATGTGGCAGTAGTTGATTATACTGGTCGATTTACGGGAGAAGGTAAGGAAGAAGAAGGAACTCTAATTCCTGGAGGGCAAGCCAGTGACTTTGAAGTTGAGCTAGAGGAGGATAAGTTTCTCGCAGACTTTGTTCAGGGAATCGTGGGGATGAATCCCGAAGAAACCAAAGAAGTTCGGGTAACTTTTCCAGAAGATTATCCACAAGAAGAATTAGCAGGGGAGTTGGTAGTTTTCAGTATTACTATCCAGGAACTTAAAGAAAAAGAGTTGCCAGATCTAGATGATGACTTTGCTCAAGAAGTTAGCGAAATGGAGACCCTAGAGGAGTTGCGGGAGTCTTTGTCAGAACAATTTCAACAAAAAGCTGACCAAGAAACAACTCAGAGTAAGGAGCAAGTTTTAGTAGCAGCTTTGTTGGAAAAAATAGAGGTGGATCTCCCCAAAACCATGGTTGATCAGGAAGTAGAAACCTTGATCAGGCAGAGTTTTATGCAATTGCAGCAGATGGGAATGAACCTTACTGATACACTGACACCTGAGATGGTGCAGCAGATGCAGGAAAAAACTCGTCCTGACGCAATTGTCCGCCTCAAACAATCCTTAGCACTCCAAGAAGTTGCTAAGCTAGAATCTCTCACTGTTGAACCAGAAGCCATTGAAGCTAGAATCAAGGAATGGATGGAGCAGCTTTCTGGTCACAATGTTGATCCTGAGAAGTTGAGAGAAGTCGTTGAGTCCGATTTGCTCAAAGAGAAAGCTCTTGAGTGGCTAGAAGAACACGCTACGATTGAGTTAGTACCTAAAGGTTCATTAGCTCCAGAAGGAGAAATACAAGAAGAAACAACACAAACAGAAGATACTCTAGAAGTTGCGACAGATGAAGCGACTCAGACAATTGATGTCACAGCAGAGCCATCTGCTGAGGAGTGAGAGTTTAAGCACTTTGGAGCCAAGATTTCACAAAAAGTAAGTAGGAGTTATTCTCTGCTGCTTACTTAAAAGCCAGCAATCACCACTGTCAATTATAGTTTTCCCAGCTTTTGTTCTATGCCCCAATCCCAGTCTTTTTACCAATTCACCAACCTGAGTTGCCCAGAGATTTACTCCGTCAGCACCAGTAATATCGTCCCGATGGTGGTAGAGCAGTCTGGTGTTGGAGAACGAGCCTTTGATATCTACTCAAGGCTGTTGCGAGAGCGCATCGTTTTTTTGGGAACCCAGGTAGACGATAATGTGGCAGACTCGATCATTGCCCAGATGTTATATTTAGAAGCCGAAGATCCAGAAAAAGATATCCAATTATATATCAACTCTCCGGGGGGCTCGGTAACAGCTGGTATGGCGATTTATGACACAATGCAGCAGATTAGTCCAGATGTTGTTACCATATGCTTTGGTTTAGCTGCTAGCATGGGGGCATTTCTACTCACTGCTGGAGCTGCTGGCAAACGTATGGCTCTTCCTAGTTCTCGAATTATGATCCATCAGCCCCTTGGTGGAGCTCAAGGACAGGCAGTGGACATTGAAATTCAAGCTAAAGAAATTCTTTACCACAAACAGCAGCTCAATGAGTTACTTGCCTATCATACTGGTCAGTCGGTTGAGAAAATTACTGTCGATACCGAACGTGACTTCTTTATGTCATCAGCACAAGCCAAAGATTATGGTCTAATCGACCAAGTAATCGACCGGCAGAATCTTCCCCGTGAAGCAACGGTCACTCCTATCAAATAAGAGGCTAAAAATGTCTAAATACGACTCCCATCTAAAATGTTCGTTTTGTGGCAAGTCTCAAGAACAAGTACGCAAGTTAATTGCTGGACCTGGAGTCTACATCTGCGATGAATGTGTTGATTTGTGTAATGAGATTTTAGATGAGGAGTTACTTGATTCTGGAGCTCCTACCCCCCAGCCAGTAGCTAGTTCAGAGCCACCCCCAAAACGTCGCACTCGTCCTCAAGGTATTTCTTTTAGTCAGATTCCTAAACCCAGGGAACTGAAGAAGTATCTTGATGAGCATGTTATTGGTCAGCAAGAAGCCAAAAAAGCTCTGTGTGTTGCCGTCTACAACCACTACAAACGGTTAAGCTTTCTCCAACCGGGAAATGGTAAGACAGGAGGGGACGATTCAGTAGAGCTGCAAAAGTCTAATATTCTCCTCATCGGTCCCACAGGTTGTGGCAAAACTCTGTTAGCTCAAACTTTAGCCAGCATTTTGGATGTACCTTTTGCGGTAGCAGATGCCACCACCCTAACGGAAGCCGGATATGTGGGGGAAGATGTAGAAAATATTTTACTGCGACTACTGCAAGTAGCAGAGCTTGATGTTGAGGAAGCCCAACGAGGTATTATCTACATTGACGAAATTGACAAAATTGCTCGCAAGAGTGAGAATGCCTCAATTACCAGGGATGTTTCCGGAGAAGGCGTCCAGCAAGCATTGTTGAAAATGTTGGAGGGTACTGTTGCTAATGTGCCCCCCCAAGGAGGACGTAAACATCCCTATCAAGACTGTATTCAAATAGACACCAGCAACATCCTGTTTATTTGCGGCGGGGCTTTTGTTGGTTTGGATAAAGTGGTGGAACAACGGCTGGGCAAGCGGTCTATGGGCTTTATTCAGCCGGGAGAAAGTCAGTCGAAGGAGAAGCGTACAGCGGATATTCTGCGGCATTTAGAGCCAGATGACTTGGTGAAGTTTGGCTTGATTCCAGAATTTATTGGTCGTGTGCCGATGGTGGCGGTGGTTGATCCCCTTGATGAAGAAACGCTGATGGCAATTTTAACTGAGCCGCACAATGCTCTAGTAAAGCAATATAAACAATTGCTCAAGATGGACAATGTGCAGTTGGAGTTCAAGCAGGATGCTGTTCGAGCGATCGCTCAGGAAGCTTACCGTCGGAAAACTGGTGCTAGAGCGCTACGGGGTATTGTGGAAGAATTAATGTTGGATATTATGTACGAGTTGCCATCTCGTAAGGATGTTACCCGTTGCACTATCACTAGGGAAATGGTAGAGAAGCGTTCAACATCGGATTTGCTGATTCATCCCTCTTCCCTGCCCAAGCCTGAATCTGCTTAGTTGTTATTGGTTGTTGGTGATTAGTCATTAGAACAAACAACCAACAACCAATAACTAATAACTCCAGCTAAAATCTCGGCACAAGGAGTACCAGCTATGTCATACTCAACGTTGTTACTGAACTCTTCTCCTGTCCAGAATGCCAAGGTACGAATTCGCGTTTTACTTTCGTTAGCGAACTCTGTAACTA
>JAAHHL010000775.1 GCA_010672185.1 Caldora sp. SIO3E6
TGTGGTAGACTCCTGACAGTGACCTTCACCAACATGGCCAAGTCCCACCAGTGCTTGTTCAAAGTTTTCGTAATCCTTGGCTGAGAGTTCTGACTCTAGTTCAGACATCTCGACCTCTAGCTTGCCATCCTTTGCTAAAGCAGCTAGGGGTTCAAAACCTAGAGCATCAGTATTAATCTCATCATCTGCTGAAGCATCTGCATCACCAAAAATATGGTCAAGGTGGAAGGTTAACTCCAAATCTGCTGTGCCTCCTGCTTCCAGTTTCCCTTTGCGTTCTCCGCCGACATACTCCCCACAAACATACTCGTATTCCTGGTCAATTTTGAGTATAAAGTCAATAGTCTGCCCATCCTTTTGAGCCTTTCCTTCCATGACTATCGTCTGATCTTCAATCGGTTCATCCTCTCCCTTAACCATATTCCAGGAAAGAGCATTATATTTCCCAGCAGGAACCTCTGCAAACTCTTTAATAAGAACCGGTTCGGCACTCTCATCCCCTTCTGCTAAGTCTACAGTTGTTGCCTCCTCAAGGCTGACTGTCTCTTTTGCCTCGATGTCGCTGTTAGCCTCTGCATGAAAAGGAGGGTCACTTTGGTAAGCAGTGACATCTGCTAGATTAACGTAAACATGGTCAAAAGAAATTTGCCAATCATCTTTGGAGACAAACCCCTCTCGAACAAAATCCTCTCCATTAGCGCGAATTTCCAGATTCCCCTGTTCTATTGTTGCCGGGGTTTCGTTTTGATTTGCCCCTTGGGAACAGCCAAATAGCAAGCCAGTTGCCACAAAGGTCAGATTAGCTAAAGTTAGCAGCTGTCTGCTCATTATTGTTCCACTTGCCTTTAAAAGAGTTTACAGACTAAAACCTATAAGACAAGTTTTTCCTCAAATTTGCAATGCCCCTGGTAGGCATCTCCTACGTATTTCACGGAGTGAGGTAGCTACTTACACAGAAATTAGTTTAAGATAACAAAAGTACATAAATATCAGTACATCTCAATTCAAGTTAAAAAACAGTAAAAATTTGGCAGACTTTTCCCATGGACAAATTGCTCAAGAAGAGATGCACAATCTAAAAATTAAATAAATGTTGCGAAATTTTAGCTAATTTAGGTATGAGGTGTTAGTTAATCAACAATAAATGGACTTTACTGCTGCTTTACCAACTTTTGTGATTACCCTCCGAGAAGGTGTTGAAGCTGCCTTGGTGGTGGGAATTGTGCTGGCTTGCCTGGAAAAAGCCAAAGCTCAACAACTAAATTCGTGGGTATTTGGAGGGGTTGTGGCTGGGATTGTCGCTAGTGCACTGGTGGGAATCTTTTTTATCGGGGGTATTCAAGCTTTGAGTAGCCAATATCCAGAGTATGCATCGGTAATTGAGCCGTCGATAGAGACAGTATTTGGGATAATTGCGATCGCACTGCTGAGTTGGATGCTAATTTGGATGACACAACAGGCACGATTCCTGAAAGCAGAAATTGAGGGCAATGTTGCTTCTGCTATGCAACAGGGTGATGGTGCTGGTTGGGGAGTATTTGCCTTAATTTTCATCGCTGTCTTGCGAGAAGGCTTTGAAACAGTGGTATTTCTCGTTGCCAAGTTTCAAGAAGGAATTGTACCAGCTGTTGGCGCGATCGCTGGTTTAGTCGGAGCAGTATTGATTGGTTTTCTCCTGTTTAAGGGAGGCGTCAAGATTAATCTCCGCCAGTTTTTCCAGGTGATGGGTATATTCTTGCTATTGATTGTGGCTGGCTTAGTAGTGGGAGCTTGCAAACATCTTGATCAAACTGCTACGGTTTTAGGAGAGATTAATCCTCAGTTAGAGCGGTTGTGTTTCTACCACAGCCCAGTCGCAGCAAATCCTTCTTGCTTGCTCGGACCAATGGCTTGGGATACTACCGGTATTCTACCTGATAACCAGTTTCCAGGTATTGTACTTAAGGCTTTATTTGGCTATCGGGCCAAGATTTATTTGGTACAAGCGATTGCTTACCTGTTGTTTTTGTTTACCGTTGGCGGTATCTATTTCAATAGTTTAACAGTGCCCAAGGTTGCAAGTAAAAGAACTGAGCAAAAAGTAGTAGACCGACACATCTAAAAATGTTGAATAGAGTAGTGCGAGCATCTTGCTCGCTTTTTATATTCCTCTAGCGAGCGAGACGCTCGCACTACGAAAATCTATTCTATCATTTTAGCTGTGTCGTGCCAGTAGATCCATTTTGAGCAAACCGCGAAAACCTGTAGAGACGTTGCATGCAACGTCTCTACAAGGTGGGATATAGCAGGGATATCGATACCGGATTTGGTATAACTCAGATCTTGCACCTGATGTTGAAAACCGGATTTTGAGCAAAATTGCAACGAATTCAATAGGGTTTCAGCCTCTCAAAATCCGGTTTTTTCGATTTTTTGGGCTTGGTGCAAGATCTGAGTATAAGATAAAATCTTTATTCACTAATCCGGATCAATCTTACAAATATTTTCAGGTTGAAGAGGACAGGTACGATTAACTATAGGATTTGATCTGAGCCAGACTTCAGTCAGTTTCAATAATCTAGACAATGGACTGATATCTTTGATTTTATTGAAACTTAGTGAGAGTTCAATAAGTTGAGTTAATTCAGATAGGGGACTGATATCTGTGATCTGATTGTTATAGAGTTCGAGTTCTCTGAGATTAGCTAATCCCGACAGTGAACTAATATCTGTGATTTTATTGCCACTGAGGGAGAGGTAAGTCAGATTAGTCAATCTAGACAGTGGACGAATATCTGTAATTTGATTGCTACTGACCTTGAGGTAAGTTAGATTAGTCAATTTAGACAGTGGTGTAATATCCGTGATTTGATTGCCACTGAGCCAAAGGTAAGTCAGATTAGTTAGTCCAGATAGGGGACTGATATCCGTGATGTCATTGCCACCGATCCTGATTCTACGCAAATTAGTCAATCCAGACATTGGACGAATATCTGTGATTTGATTGCCTTCGAGCAGAATTTCAATCTTTTTGGATAATTCTTGTTCTGCTTCTGAGCAATCTCGGGTTTCCGCTCTTCCCAGCAACATTTCTACAGTATGTTTAGCATCGAGAGAAATGTCCTCTTTATTATCGCACCATTCTTTAAAAGTGTTGTAGTTCTGATTCTGTTTTGGTTGTGCAGCACTGGCTGGTGAAGTATTTAGGGCCACACTAAAGCAATAGGCTACACCTAGACCAACTAGGGAATGTTTTATGAATCTTTTCAACATAAGGCTTCCTCCAAGAACTTACACCAAGTTCGGATAATCACTGATACAGCAGTTTGCTCTGCTATGCGGTACATTTTTATCCCCCTAAATCCCCCTTAGAAAGGGGGACTTTTATCTATCTACTGTACTTGTTAGAGCGCAAAGCGCTGTAATACAACTCCAATCCACCAAGTTGATGAAAACAGAATCTGAGGCTTTGTGCGTTGCCTATTTTATCGGCAGTAATCAAAAGTAGTTTTGCTTCCACCAAGATCTTTTATTCATTCCTAGGATCTTTTGCCCAAACGATAACAAAGGTTTGACTATTAAATGAGCCAAAACCTACCAAACTCATATAGAATTCAACGCCTTGATCATTATTTGCTTTATATAAGTCTGCCCCACCGTATTCTTCAGGTTGTTCCCCGATTTGAAAACCAAGTTGGCCTGTTAATACAGGTTCAATGTAATCGAAATATGATGATGATGGGTTTGTTTGAGCAATTCCCAATGAACCGACAGCTCCCTCTTTTAGTTGACTTTCACTCTGAAAGAAGAATTGAGGCTGTCCTATTTCTGAGTAAGGCAAGCTGTCGAGAACCTGATCAATCGCTTCAGGAGAGTTTGTACTATTTTCTATTAAATTCGTTCTGACTCTGTTACGCAACTCAGTTATAAGACCACTACCTGACTCTTGTGCCGCAGCAGGATCAGGTGTTGGTTCTGGTGTTGGTTCTGGTGTCGGTGTTGGTGTTGGTGTTGGTTCTGGTGTTGGTGTTGGTGTCGGTGTTGGTGTTGGTGTTGGTGTCGGTGTCGGTGTTGGTGTTGGTGTCGGTGTTGGTGTTGGTGTTGGTGTCGGTGTTGGTGTTGGTGTTGGTGTCGGTGTTGGTGTTGGTGTTGGTGTTGGTGTTGGTGTGGGTGTTGGTGGTGGTGT
>JAAHHL010000776.1 GCA_010672185.1 Caldora sp. SIO3E6
AAATGTATCAAATGGGCTCAAAAAGCTGGCATTGTTGTGGAAAATCCCTGGGTAATCTTCAAGCTGAAAGCTGAAAGCTGACCGCTGAAAGCTAAAAACTGATAGCTAAGGACTTCCTGAAGCAGACCCTATCTAGAGCAAGAACTTGCTGTTGGGTTAAGCTGCCGCGATCCCCAACTAAATTTGCTAACTTGTGTTGCCCTCATCTGGATTGAGGTTAGGGGAATATGATAGCCTCAGCCGTTTTCCGCCTCGGAATCAATTCCGAGGCTAATAGCGTAAGTCGTCTCAAGACGACTGGTAATGATACAGATTAATACAAGATTATTGGGGTGCAATTAGATATTTTGAGTCCGTTTTAACGGACTTATGCTATAAGCCTTAAAATTGATTTCAAGGTGGTGTAACGATTGCACCCCGTATATCTCCCAGAATTAATATCTAGAGCAATAATTTGCTGTTGGGTTACGCGATCGCAACCCCCAACCTACATTTGCTAACTTGCGTTGCTCTCATCTGGATTGAGGTTAGGGGAATATGATAGCCTCAAGCTTTTTTCGCCTCGGAATTGATTCCGAGGCTAATAGCGAAAGTCGTCTCAAGACGACTGGGAATGACACAGATTAATACAAAATCATTGGGATATAATTAGATATTTTGAGTCCGTTTTAACGGACTTATACTACCTTGAAATCAATTTCAAGGTAGTATAACGATTGCACCCCGTGTATCTCCCAGAATAAATTTCAAAGCGTGTAACAACATGACGATAATTCAATCAATATGTTAACCTAGTCAGCAATTCGATTATCAGGGTGTAATTTTATGGTGTTTTGGCGGCTGTATTATCATCTAGTCTGGGCAACAAAAGAACGCCAACCTTTGATTGTTTCTGAACGGGAAGCTGGATTATACAGCTACATTATTGGTAAAGCTGATTCATTAGGTTGCATCATTCATGCGATCGGGGGTATAGAAGATCATATCCATTTAGTGGCATCTATTCCACCGAGCCTTTCTATTGCAGATTTTGTTAAACGAATTAAAGGTAGTAGCGCCCATCAGTTTAACCAAGATTCACCCCCCACATCAGCTAAGTTTGGTTGGCAACGTGGGTATGGTGTTCTTTCCCTGGGAGGCAAGCAACTTGAGCAAGCGACTACCTACGTGAGCAATCAAAAGCAGCATCATTCACAAGGAACGGCAATTCCATCTTTGGAAAGAGATAATTATGAAGATGATACTCCACAATTCCGGCAAAGCATAATATAGAAACACAATTAAGGCGATTTTTGAGAATGATTGTACCCGCGATGCGGTGCGTTACGCTTCGCTAACACACCCTACGATAGGTACATTTTTTCCTAGAAATCACCTAACCTCTAACTCTTAACTAACACATTGGAAAACCCTTATCCAGCAAGGATTTTAGATTTTCCAGTGAAATGTGTTAGTTTCATCTATTATTGCGGATGCGCTCGCGTCCGTGGGGGGCTCAGATCTTGCACCAAGTCGAAAACTGACTTGTGAAGGAAGGGAATAGGGAACAGGGAACAGGGAACAGTGATAAGATTTGACTATTTCAGCATTGAAATTGATTTTTCTAACTGACACTACTCAGTATTTATGTACTGGTGCAAGATGTGAGTCTGACAAAGAAGTCTTAGACGAAATTTATCCATTATCCATTGACAAATTTCGTACTCAATCCCTCCAATCAAGCATCAAATGCTAAAGCTTGACCCCGAACTTCTGTATTCACTTTCCCCCGCTCATAAACAATTTCACCACCGACAATAGTAATTACAGGCCATCCAGTCAACTTCCAACCTTCAAAGGGACTCCAGCCACATTTGCTTAGGACTTCTTCCCGTACCACTTCCCGATAGTTGTCTAAGTCTACCAGTACCAAATCCGCATCATAGCCAGGAGCGATCGCTCCTTTGTTGGGAATTCGATAGGCTTTAGCTACAGCAGTGGACATCCAGTTGGAGACTTGAGCAACGGTACAACGTCCCTCCATTGCCTGAGTGAGCATCAGAGGCAAAGATGTTTCTACCCCTGGCATACCGGAGGGGGTATTGGGATAGCCTTTAGCTTTTTCTTCCAATGTGTGGGGAGCATGATCGGTCGCGATAAAATCAATTACACCATCAAGAAGGGCTTGCCAGAGTACTTGATTATCCTTGGGCGATCGCAAAGGGGGATTCATTTGAGCTAGAGTACCAATTGTCTCATAGGCATTGGTATTGAGGAGCAGGTGTTGGGGTGTGACTTCCGCTGTAACCCAACTAGGCTTATCCTGCCGTAGCAATTCCGCCTCGTCCCCAGTAGAGAGATGGAGAATATGCAAGCGTCGCTGATATTTTTTCGAGAGTTTCAGGGCTAATTTAGTCGCATTAAGGGCAGCTTGGTTATCCTGAATTTGGGAGTGAATAGCTGGATCGGTAATCCCGGCAAATTGCTTACGGCGCTCCCTAATCCGAGGTTGATCTTCAGCATGAACTGCAATTAAGCGATCGCCTACTGCAAAAATGGGTTCTAGTACTGCCTCATGATCTACGAGTAAATGACCATGAGCTGAGCCCATAAAAATTTTAATGCCACAAGTAGGATTAGCTTCCCGGAGATCTGGTAAATTGTCCGGTGTTGCCCCGATAAAAAAGCCGTAGTTGACTAAACAATGGTCTGCTGAGCGTTGTAACTTGTCATCTAGTGCTGCTTGTGTAATCGTAAGAGGACGAGTGTTCGGCATTTCCAAAAAAGATGTCACCCCCCCCTTAGCACAAGCACAACTGGCACTGAAGAGGTCTTCTTTATGTTCCAGTCCTGGTTCCCGAAAATGTACTTGAGGATCGATCACCCCTGGCAACAAAGTTAAACCATTCGCGTCTATCTCTTTATCCACTCTCGTTGAGGGGGAAATTTCTGCTCCAACCTGCACAATTTCTCTTCCACTGGTTTCAACATCACCTACGACGAACTCACCGGTGGGCAAGAGAATACGAGCATGGCGGATTAACAGGCAAAAGTTAGAAGACATAAGAGAATGTTAAAATACAATGATACTCCTATACTTAATACTTAAATCATTACAGTTACAACTAAAGAACTTCCCATTGGTTGAGATTTGGGGTAATTAGCTCCTCATTTACTGGCTTTGGTGTACTCAAATTCGTGACTTTATCGTAATTAACTGGCTATGACTCGCGCAGAAAATCCCTGGATAGAAGGACTTAGGACTATTGGATACTCACTCATTCTTGCTTTAGGGATTCGCCACTTTGTAGCGGAAGCACGCTACATTCCTTCAGAATCAATGTTACCAACCCTACAGGTTAACGATCGCCTGATTATTGACAAGGTGAGTTACAAGTTCAGCAACCCAGAGCGGGGAGATATTATAGTGTTCAAGGCTCCTGCTGAAGCTGGGCGTTGTACAGACCCCCTAGCAGAAGTACCACAAGCTCCCAAAGAAGCCTTTATCAAGCGAGTCGTTGGGCTACCGGGAGAAACAGTTAAGGTCGAAGGTCGCCAAGTTTACGTCAATGAGCAATTACTGCAGGAACAGTATATCAATGAGCCACCGGAGTACCCCTATGGGCCGGTGGAAGTTCCGGAAAACTCTTACCTCGTACTAGGTGACAACCGTAACAATAGCTGTGATAGTTCTAGGTGGGGCTATGTACCCCGTGATAACATCATTGGTCAGGCAATAGTGCGTTTTTGGCCTTTAAATCGGGTTGGTGACTTGAATTAGGGTTTGGGAGAATAAGTAAAAAGTAACAAGTAACAAGCTTTAGAAGGCTCCGAGGCAGTCTTTATGAAAGTTGACTGTTGACTGTTGACTGCTGACTGCTGACTGCTCCCTACTTTCAAGTCAGACTCCCATGAACTTTCACCTCACAACGTTAAGATGAAAATATCTCTTTCTCCGCGTCCTCGCGTCCCCGCGTCCTCGCGTCCCCGCGTCCTCGCGTCCCCGCGTCCTCGCGTCCCCGCGTCCTCGCGTCCCCGCGTCCTCGCGTCCCCGCGTCCCCGCGTCCCCGCGTCTATTTACAGGGTCATATTGAAAATCTCCTGGGCAGATAAGTTGAACTGAGGCAAGGTTGGGGAAACAATCAGAGCATTTCCCCTAAAACTTGTCATCTGATACTCTCCATC
>JAAHHL010000777.1 GCA_010672185.1 Caldora sp. SIO3E6
GTGCCGGAGGAGCCGTTTACTGAGGTAGGCAAAATAGCTCACCGTTATAATCAAGTAATGGACTCTTTAGAGGTCTACGCCAATCAACTAAAAGAATTCAATGCTACTCTAGAGCGAACAGTTGATCAACGTACAGCAGAACTTGCGGAAGCCAATGCTGAGTTACAACGTTTAGATCGACTCAAAGATGAGTTTCTTGCCAATACTTCCCACGAATTAAGAACTCCCCTCAACGGCATTATTGGTATTGCTGAATCTCTGGTTGACGGTGTTACCGGTTCTCTATCTCCCCAAACTTGTTCCAATTTAAACCTGATTGTTTCCAGTGGACGGCGTTTGTCGAACCTGGTAAATGATATCCTAGACTTCTCCAAAATGTTCCACAAGAATATTGAGCTACAACTTAAACCAGTGGGACTGCGGGAAATTGTTGAAGTAGTACTTAAGCTTAGCCAACCGCTGATTGGTTATAAAGAATTACAACTAATTAATGGAATTCCTGATTACCTTCCTCCAGCCAACGCTGACGAGAATCGCTTACAGCAAATTCTCTACAACCTAATTGGTAATGCGATTAAATTTACTAAATCTGGCACTGTCGAAATTTCAGCAGTGCTTGTAGAGGAGCAGGAATTGGGAGGAATGGAGACGCGGGGATGTGGGGACGCGGGGACGCGGGGACGCGGGGACGCGGGGACGCGGGGACGCGGGGACGCGGGGACGCGGGGATGCGGGGACGCGGGGACGCGGAGACAAGGTAAATCAGGAAATGAGGGAAACATTCCCAATTCCCAATTCCCAATTCCCAAACAACCAACAACAAATAACCAACAACAAACAACCAACAACAAACAACCAACAACAAACAACCAACAACAATTAGCCATTTCCGTTCAGGATACTGGTATTGGTATTCCAGAAGAGAATTTAGACCGCATTTTTGAATCCTTTGAACAAGCTGATGGTTCTACGGCCCGTGAATATGGTGGCACTGGCTTAGGTTTAGCAGTGACAAAAAAGCTAGTAGAACTTCATGGAGGAGAAATTACGGTTGAGTCTACCGTAGGTGAAGGCACCTGCTTCAGTTTTACTTTACCTATGGCAACTAGTCAGCCTTCAGTTATCACCCCTCAGTCATCACAGTTGTCAGTAGCCAGCCACCAGACTTCAATCCCCACAACTATAGATAACGGACTGCAAACCAATAACAAACAACTAACAACCAACAACCAACAACCAACAACCAATCAATTCAAAGTCCTGATTGTGGATGATGAACCAGTCAATCTACAGGTGCTAGTCAATCATCTGTCCCTAGAAAATTATGCGATCGCGCGAGCAATCAATGGGATGGAAGCACTGGAGTTAATTGAGAATGGTTTTCAACCTGACTTGCTGTTACTCGATGTGATGATGCCGAAAATGACTGGCTATGAAGTCTGTCAAAAGATTCGGGAGAAATTTCCTGCCACGGAATTACCGGTTTTGATGTTAACTGCGAAAAACCGAGTTTCCGATGTCGTAGAAGGATTGACTGCTGGTGCTAATGATTATCTGAGTAAACCGGTTTCTAAAAAGGAACTACTAGCCAGAATTAAAACTCAGCTGCAACTGTCTCAAATTAATGCTGCCTACGGTCGTTTTGTGCCTCGCCAATTTCTCCAATTATTGCAAAAAGAAAGTATTCTGGACGTTCAACTAGGGGATAATGTACAGCAAGAAATGTCAGTACTGTTTTCTGATATTCGCTCCTTTACTACCTTGTCAGAAAAGATGACACTCCAGGAAAATTTCCAATTTATCAATTCCTTTCTTTCTCGTATGGAGCCTGTCATTATCGACAACCGTGGCTTTATTGATAAATACATCGGTGATGCGATTATGGCACTGTTTAGTGGAGGAGCTGATGATGCTGTCAAAGCTGGGATTGCAATGTTACAACAGCTAGCTGAATACAATCGACATCGCCTCCAATCAGGCTATGAACCGATTAAAGTAGGGATTGGCATCAATACAGGGGATTTGATGTTAGGTACAGTGGGTGGGCAGTCTCGGATGGACGGTACTGTAATTAGCGATAATGTTAATATAGCCTCTCGGATTGAAGGATTGACCAAAAAGTACGGGGTTTCAATGCTTATCTCTCACCAAACCTTTGGCTCCTTAAAATGTCCTAACGACTATGTCTTTCGCTTCATCGCTCAAGTTAGAATGAAAGGTAAGTCAGAATTGGTGAGTCTCTTTGAAGTCTTTGATGCTGATGAGCCGAAAATTAAAGAGAAAAAATTAGTAACGAAAACAGATTTTGAAATGGCTTGTTTGCTCTACTATCAGCGTCGCTTTAGGAAAGCAGCACAACTGTTTCAAGAGGTCTTGAATATTCTACCAGAGGATAAAATCGCCCAAATTTATCTGAAACGCTGTTCAGACCCCCGAATCCTTCAAGAAGTCGGGGATTTTGGAGTCACCTACAGGCACAATACCTAATATCTTCTGTTGCATTTGCCATTATTTTTTGCTAGTATAATTTTATGATAGGTAAGGTGTGCGCCTATATATAGGGCTTGCTGCATAAGTGTGTAAGCCATACCAGAGAAGGCTTTCAATCATTTTTGGTCTCGCCAAGTGCTGTGGAAATTGTATCTAATAGGCTCAAAAACCTGGCATCAACCCGGGTAACCTTGGGGGATGCAGATGCCCAAAACAGCGGATAAATGCTGCATTCATTCTTACTTATTACTTGTTACTTGTTACTTGTTACTTATTCAGCAAGCCCTATATAGAGCCTGCTGCATAAGTGGGTCAGCTATGCCAGACTTAACTCTGAGGCAATTCAACCCAAAGTATACATAAATCCATCCTTAGAACAAATTCTAATTAAGCCATCCCAAACAACAGGTGTAGATTCAAAAGAGCCCCCCGGCAGAAACCTACCCACTTGTTGCACTACTAAACGCCAAGGCTTTCCCTGAGCATTAAGCAAAGTATTTGGTGTACCAGGTTGAGCTGGCTCAAAATTGAGTTGAAACAGGTAAACCCCATCATATCCTGCTGTTACTAATCGATTACCATCGGTAAAAATTGGTGTCGAAATGGATGGCCCTACCCTTTGTTTAAAGACAATCAAAGGTGTGTCGTAAGACTTTTGTAGCAATGGCCCTCGTACTTTAGTACCAGTAATTAGGGTTTGAGAGCCAATATACAGGTTACCATCTATAGCATTAGTAGCAAACAAAGCAGGTAATTCCTCGGAGCGATACTCATCATTCAAAGCTACTGAACCAACAATTCCTCCTCTCCAATTAGCGAATCCGATATTACTAGTAGGTAAAAACCAGTCTACTGCTTCCGCTGGAGGTTTACTGGGGTCTAGTTTAAGCACACCACCATTACCGGGAATATACTGCTTCTCCACTGCACAAAATAGCTTTCCATCTTTGGAGATTGCAATAGTTCCATCTAAATCTGAGCCCACATAAAAATCCCAGACAATTTGACGCTTGGCAATACTAATGCCATAAAAATGTCCTGAACCCGCAGCCACGAAAATGCGGTCATTTAATCTAGCTGGTGATGATTCTGCTACGAGATTGCCCCGATGCCTTAGCACATCTTCGGCTTGATACAGCTGGACTTCCCCAAGGACTTGTGGCTGTAGCATATTTTCCTTGCTTTTAGCAGCACCAGTATAACTATTGAGAAAATAACCAATAGCATTCTCGCCTACATTAAAGATCTGACCATTGCCTAAATCTAAAGCACTACTATCATTATCTCGGCTATAACTATCGGTTTTTCTGATATTCATTCGCCACAGTTCTTGCCCAGTTCGGAAGGAAATTGCTCTAAAGCTAGGCACTGGTTGCTTAGATTGTAGTACACTTTTGAAACCTAGCCTACTCCCTTGTAAAATCACAACTTGATTTGCTTCACTTGCCCCTGGTTGTAGATAAACAGTAGATGATCCTTTAATGACATCATCAAATTTATACCGCCAAACCTCCTGATTAGTTGCTAAGTCAATTTTCCTTAAATGATGATCATAGGCTCCAATAATCAAGTAGATTTTATCTTGGTCTTTGATAATAGTTGGTTGTCCTGTCCACCCTGCACCAGTCCAGACTTGAATTGAACCAAATACATTGGTTCTTCCACTTCCCA
>JAAHHL010000778.1 GCA_010672185.1 Caldora sp. SIO3E6
TCTAATTGCTCCTTTGTCTCCCCATCTCCCCATCTCCCCATCTCCCCATCTCCCAATCTCCCCATCTCCCCATCTCCCCATCTCCCAATCTCCCCATCTCCCCATCTCCCCATCTCCCCATCTCCCCATCTCCCCATCTCCCCATCTCCCCATCTCCCCCTCCTCTCTTAATCAAAATACTCTTCAATATAACTCCTAATCTCCGGTACTAGAGCCTTCAGACGACGTTGGAAAAAATTACTGAGAGTAGGAATACCAATCCCCAATGCAGCTGATATCTGCTTCCAACTTTCTCCTCCCAAACGTCTTAAAGCTATCTCCTGAAAAGTAGCTTCTGGATGTTCCCGAATATGTTTCTGACAAAGCCTTTTGGGGTCATCTGCAATATATTGCCTAACCTTATCCAGCAAAGTCACCTCAACTTCCGGTGCAGGGATATTTGCCAGAAAATTTTCCTCTATTTCCTCTTGCTGATGCTCAGCTAAGATTTCTGATACAGGTAGAGATGCCTTCGCCATCTCAAACAACAAAGCATCAGCAACTATCGTTTCCCTAACCATTAACTGAGACAAAGTAGCTAATGCTGCCAAAATTAATCCTATGTCCATCCACCAAGACACCTCTGGGATTAACCCCTTGAGCTTCAGCTTAAGCCACAGTTGTACATCCTCTAATTTGGTTTTTCTAACTAAACTACTGAGCTGATACTTAATGTGGATAATTTTAGCTTTCAAGGATTGAGCCAATTCCTCTTTTTCTAATCTGTAAGTTTTTCTGAGTATCCTCTCCAGCCGATAATTTACCCATCCCAGAAACCTCCCTTTGTCCGGCTGATATTTATCGATTTTACGACAGAGATAAAACAAGGTTTGATTAACTGCCTCCCGATAGATATGATCAGGAATATTACCTTGACGGCGCAGCTTACCCGATAAGCAAAGAGCATTGACTAACTCCTCCACAGCATACTGTCGTTCCTGAGTTTTCGGTGCATACTGTTGAGCTACCAAGGCTAACTGTTGCAAGCACGTTTCATCCAATACCTGCTGAAATACCCTACCCCGTATTTCTGTTACCCATTGCCTAATACCAAGACTTTCTGAATTATAGTTGTCAATCTTCCCCTCAACTTCATCCTTCAATTGCTGCTGTATTTCCTGGAAAATATCACCATAAATACCAGCCAAAGTTTGTCCTTGAGGAGAACGACAAATTTTACGAGAGCACAGCATTTGCTCAACCAGTTGTGCCACAACCTTCTGCCGTTCCCCAGTCCCCCGTGGCTGCTGTTGCACCGCTATTACTAACTGTTGGAGTTGCTCGTTCATGAAAATCACGTCAGGAGTTTCCACTAGTTAATCAGTCTCATTTTCTTGGTCTTATACAATCTGTTACAAAACTTAAAGGTGTTAGGTTTTAGGTTTTAGCATTTGTTGGTACAACTTTGGGTTACTCCCATAAGCAATTTTTGGGATTTTGTATAAAACTCTGGCTGGGGAAGTGATGTTTATACAGAGTCAAGCAAGCAAGCTTAACTCTAATAATTCCAATTCACTCAATTTAATCCATTGGAGGTACAAGGTCAATAATGAATAAATTAATGCTCGGTTTATTAGCCTTTTCTACTCTCGGATTCATTTCCTTACCTGCCAGCGCAGATCAGGTAACCGTACAAACAAGTGAGCAATTTGCAGCTCAGCAGGGTCATGGTAACCTTTCCATACAGCACGTTGAGCAACAGAGTACCAATAATAATTGGGGAAATAATAGTTCTCAAGGTAGCGTACAAAATAATCGACAAGAAGCTTTCCAAGAAGGAGATGGCAGTGTAAATTTCCAAGAAAAAAAGCAGGAAATTCGTCAAAATTATCAACGGTAACCCAAAAAACACTCTGGTGTTTTGCTACTACTAACATTAGTGGTTAGACACTGTGGTCAAAATTACTAGGGAGAAAGTAATAACACACAAACATTATCAAAAACATTTTTTCTCCCTATTATATCATTTGGCTATACAGCGCTTTGCTCTCTAATAAGGTACAGTTAATAGACAAAAGTCCCCCTTTCCAAGGGGGATTTAGGGGGATAGAAATGTACCGCATAGCAGAGCAAACTGCTATATATCGGGGTGGGTTTACCAGCGACCTTCTCAAATATTGATAAACCTACTCCTAACAACAATCATTTTTCTAATAGGAGGCATGTGATGAAATTTACCTGGTTGTCATTAGGCTTGTTATCTTGTTCCAGTTTTCTAACCATTACTTCGGGCTTAACTCATTCTGCTTCAGCACAATGTTTACAAGCTGATGCTGCAATTAGTTACAACATTAGTGGTTCAAGACAGCCCACCGAGCGAATCAACAATGTCCTTATGGAAAGCCAAGGGCATTGTACTGGAAACACTAGTATCACCACCAGTGTAATGGGTAATCAAGGTGGTAATAGTTCATTAGCCCAACAACGAAAAGTTATCCATCTAATGCGAGGTGGTACTGGTAACGAAACTGGCATCAATGTGCCAACAGTCCCTGTACAAGCTGGCGTGGGAATTGATGTGTATAACCCAGCTGATAATTTTAGCTACTGAAGTTAAATATCAGCTTTATTTGCCGCTTCTTTCCACAAAACTGTAGGGGCGTATTGCATACGCCCAGTATTGCATACATCCAGGAAGAAGGTGCGTTACGCTATCGCTAACACACCCTACTATTTTACTTTTTGTTGGGTTACGCTATCGCTAACCCAACCTACGATTCCAGTATTTTACTGTAATTACATTGAACTCAACTATCCAAATTATGAACATTAAAAACTTCGCGATCGCAATTTCCTGTATAGCTATCCTAGCAGCTACCATTCCCGCGATCGCACAAATGTCAATTCAGATGAATGAAGGCTCGATTCGCATTGAAGGTAATGGAATTTCTCTAGAATCTAGCAGCGACGGAATTTTTGTTGAATCTGGCACTCAGGGTCAAAATTCAGTAAGGAGCAGTAATCAGAGTATATCTGTGGAATCTGATAGCAATGAAGTCAACATCACACAAGAAAACACTAATATGCCTACCTCCGCTTCCTCTACTGAGGATTATCAGGTACAGCAACTGCAACAAACCATAATTAGTCTCAATACTGTAGATACAACCCAACCTCATATTTTAAGTATCAGTGCTCCCACAGCAACCGAATTAACTGGAGAAATTCAAATAGATAGCAGAGTAATTCAAACTCTCAGCAATGACAACCACCAAATTAACCTATCTCCCTATCTGACAACAGGTAGACACACTATTGAAATATCAGGTAGCTACAGTCCAGAAACTGCTTCAGTGACCGTTGAATTTACCGGAAATAGGAAACAAATTACCCTCCAGACAGGAGGAGACGGCAATCTTAGCCAAACCATTATATTTGATGTGAGATAAATTTGGAAATTGCTAATGGCTAATGGTTAATGGCTAATGGCTAATGGCTAATGGCTAATGGCTAATTGGGCATTTCTCCCTTGTCTCCCCATATCCCCATATCCTCATCTCCCAACTCTCCTTCTACCTTATGCACAAATACTGGAGCTGTTTATGTTGAAAAAACTTGCAATTATTCTTATCTCTAGCTCATTAGCTCTACTCACTTCAGAAGCTTTACTAAGGACTCCAGCTTTTACTCAATCAGCTCAACAAAATGCTAATACAGATTCTACTGTCGATGGTGATTTCAATAATGTCATTCAAGTCCCCAATCAAAATAACGCTCAAAATAGTAATATTAACGAATTTAACTTTCCCAACATTTATCCTCTAGATAATCCGATCCACACTCCTGTCAACACAGAAAATGACTTTGGCTTCAATCTGTCACTAGGAATGAATACCCTTGATGCCTCCAATGTGACATTATATCTAGGTATCATCTATCAACCGGGCAGAACCCGCTCCCATCAAACCAGGATGAATCGCCTCAGCAAAGAAACTGAACTACTCGAAGCTCAAAGGCAAATCGCTGAAGCTCAACTCCAACTCCTACAGCAGCAAATTACCGAAGCCGAAATTAGGTTACAATTTTGAGATACTATCAGAATTGCGATCGCTAAGCTGGTTCAAGAAGGCAGGAGGCAGAAGGCAGGAGGCAGAAGGAATCAAGGGAAGAAAGCTTTCCA
>JAAHHL010000779.1 GCA_010672185.1 Caldora sp. SIO3E6
TTATGGGAGCAACTGGCGGATGAACCGTTGTCCTTTGCTTACCACCTATAACAGCACAAAATGCCTTAATTTTAGGAATTAGTTGCTGACGGATATTCTGTATTGCCGCTTCCTTACTACTCATGTTGGTGGGTTTAGTTACGTAATCCGTGGCACCGAGAGCCAAAGCATCTAGGGTGGTTGTGGCACCACGTTCGGTGAGGGCACTAAACATAATCACTGGTAAGTATTGATAAGTCTTCCGGATAGCTGCTAATGTTTCCAAGCCATCCATTTCCGGCATCTCAATATCCAGAATAATTACATCGGGATTAACCTGGGGAATTTTAGCTAGAGCAATGTGACCATTCGCAGCAGTCCCGACTACATCTAATGCCGAGTCCTCCGAAAGCATATGGCTCATCATCCGCCGAACTAGGACGGAGTCATCTACAACTAGGATGCGGATTTTGGGCATGATAATTATTTAAGTAATAAGTAATAAGTAATAAGTAATAAGTAATAAGTAATGATTTTAAAATACTTTTTTCTATACTAACTAAAGAGAAGGTCTAAAATTAAACGGGCTTTGAAAAAGAGGAAAAAATCACCTTCAACGGCAAGTTGATCAATCTTGAAGTGGGAATTGGACATAATAATTGTGGAATTAGAGTCCAAGTGCATTGAGTCAAATATTTGATAAATATAACCTTCAGTATAGGTGGGATTAATATAATGAACACGATATTTAAAAGCGTTGCTGAGAGTGCCGACTACAGCATTGATCACAATATTACTAATTTCAGACAAGATATCAGCCTTGATGACCGCCACTTCATTTTCATTGAATAATCCTTCACTGAGACTCAATGCGATAGTTTCAGCCGCAGCTTGGGACAATAAAATTTGAGCAGTTCCCGACAAATTACCAGTAAAAGAAATCTGGGATATACAAATCAACTGATTGCCCAACATTTCTTCTAATTTTTTTTGCACTAGCAATCGTGGTAGTGCCTCAATCATCGGATTTTCAAAGGTAATTTTACTTTCTACCAACTCAGACAAACGAGTAATTGCTTCCTTTACAGCAGAGTTAATAATTGCTTCTAAGTTAGTTGTTTGATTATTTTTTGAGGTTTTGAAAGTTAATTCACAGGCATATTTTCTTTTGTCAAATTCCTTGCAATCTTCTGAATAGAGGGCAGCTTCAAGACTGCGATGTAATTCTAATTCGTTGAGCGGTTTTTTAATTATTGACATTTTTGTTTGCTCAATAAAATACTTAAGTAAGTGAGCTGGCGGATGCTCTACGAACAGAATAATCGGGATATTTAAAAACTGTATAAATTCAAAAACTTGTAAATAATTGTTCTGAATCAGTGAAAAATCTAGTACTACACATTGAGGATGATGAGACTCAGTAATATCCAGACACTGGTAGATACTAGTTGCTTCGACAAACACATATTCTTCTCTCCTGGCAGCTGTCCGGAGCTTTTGACGTTCTAGGGAAGAACTGCTGGCGAGCATAATTAGAGCAATTGGTTTTAAAAAAGTTAGCACAAAAATTTTAAGTTAGTTAAATATTGTATTATATCAAGTTCGGATAATCACTTATAATTCCCTTCTCCCTTGCAACCTTCTTTCTTTCCTTCTGCCCTCTGCCTTCTGCCCTCTGCCTTATTGCCGCCAAAGTGTAAGTATTCAACCGAACTTGATATTAGTAATGGATGATAATTAATTTTCACCCATTACCAGCTATTAATTGCATCAACTATTGATTAATTAATATTTGAACCGACTTACCAGTTCCTGAAGTTCAGTGGCTGTTTGAGATAGCTCACTGGCGGATTTTTGAGTTTTGTTGGCGCTATTGGTCGTACTCTCAGCTGCTTCGGCAACACTGGTGATGTTGCGGGCAATCTCAGATGAACCCTTTGCCGCCTGGTTGACATTACGGGCAATTTCGTTGGTGGTGGCAGTCTGCTCTTCTACCGCAGAGGCAATAGTAGTTTGAATATCGTTGATTTGGTTAATGATACCGGTGATTTGACCGATCGCCTCTACAGAGCCTTTGGTATCTTCCTGAATCGCTTCGATCTTCTGGCTGATATCCTCAGTAGCACTAGCAGTTTGTTTTGCCAATTCTTTGACTTCGTTTGCCACCACCGCAAAGCCTTTACCAGCTTCCCCAGCTCTTGCTGCTTCAATGGTAGCGTTGAGGGCTAGCAAATTCGTCTGTTGAGCGATGGAAGTAATCACCTTGATAACATTGCCAATTTCGGCACTACTGACTCCTAGTTTGGCTATGGTTTCGTTGGTGGCTTCCCCGGTCCTCACTGCTGCAGTAGCAACACGGGCCGCATCGGTGGCATTCTTGGCGATTTCCTTAATGCTTGCTGTCATCTCCTCAATACCAGTGGCAACAGATTGGGCATTGGCGCTGACTTGCTCGGCGGAGGAGGAGACAGTAGCAGCTTGGGTGGAGGTTTGAGCGGCTGCTGTTCCCATATTTTGGCTCTCACCCATCAAATCTTCCGAGGATTGGTTAACTGCAATCGCTACTTGAGCAATTTGCTTCACCTGTTCTGTCAGATTTGCTGCCATCAGGTTGACATTATCGGTCAAATCCTTCCAAGTCCCAGCTATGCCTTTAACGATTGCCTGACCCCCAAGCTGTCCAGCTACGACTTCGCTAGCTACCCTTGTAACTTCATCAGCAAAGGTGTTGAGTTGCTCAACCATGGTGTTGAGGGTGTTTTTCAGCTCCAGAATTTCTCCTTGAGCTTCCACGGTAATTTTCCTCGACAAATCCCCATTGGCTACAGCAGTAGCGACATCAGCAATATTCCTGACTTGCTCAGTGAGGTTCGCTGCCATTAGGTTGACATTTTGGGTAAGACTTAACCAAGTACCAGAGACCCCTTCAACTTTCGCTTGACCCCCAAGTTTACCTTCAGTGCCTACTTCCTGTGCCACACGGGTAACTTCCCCAGCAAAGGCATTGAGCTGGTCTACCATGATATTGATGGTGTCCTTCAACTCCAGAATTTCTCCCTTGGCTTCGACGGAAATTTTCTTGGATAAATCACCCTCAGCTACAGCAGTGGTTACCTCTGCGATATTCCTGACTTGGTCTGTCAGATTAGCTGCCATAAAATTGACATTTTGGGTCAGACTTAACCAAGTACCAGAGACCCCTTCAACTTTCGCTTGACCCCCAAGTTTACCCTCAGTACCAACTTCCTGTGCCACACGGGTAACTTCTCCAGCAAAGGCATTGAGCTGGTCTACCATGATATTGAGGGTATTTTTCAGCTCCAGAATCTCTCCTTGAGCTTCCACAGTAATTTTCCTCGACAAATCCCCATTGGCTACAGCAGTGGCGACATCAGCAATATTCCTGACTTGGTCTGTCAGATTAGCTGCCATAAAATTGACATTTTGGGTCAGACTTAACCAAGTACCAGAGACCCCTTCAACTTTCGCTTGACCCCCTAGTTTGCCCTCGGTGCCTACTTCCTGAGCAACACGGGTAACTTCTCCAGCAAAGGCATTAAGCTGGTCTACCATAATGTTGAGGGTATTTTTGAGCTCCAGAATTTCTCCTTGAGCTTCCACAGTAATTTTCCTTGACAAATCTCCATTGGCTACAGCAGTGGCGACATCAGCAATATTCCTTACCTGATCTGTTAGATTAGCTGCCATCAGGTTGACATTGTTAGTCAAGCCTAACCAAGTACCAGAGACCCCTTCAACTTTCGCTTGACCCCCTAATTTACCCTCGGTGCCTACTTCCTGTGCCACACGGGTAACTTCTCCAGCAAAGGCATTGAGTCGATCCACCATCTGGTTAATGGTGTCCTTCAACTCCAGAATTTCTCCCTTGGCTTCAACAGAAATCTTCTTGGACAAATCACCCTCAGCTACAGCAGTGGTTACCTCAGCGATATTCCTTACTTGCTCAGTCAGGTTTCCTGCCATGAAATTGACGTTGTCGGTTAGGTCTTTCCAGGTTCCAGCAACTCCCTTGACTTCCGCTTTACCTCCCAGCTTGCCCTCAGTACCTACTTCTTTAGCAACCCGTGTCACTTCCCCAGCAAAGTTGTTGAGACTATCAATCATTTGATTGAGGGTGTCTTTAAGCTGCAAGACTTCACCTTCAGCATCAAC
>JAAHHL010000078.1 GCA_010672185.1 Caldora sp. SIO3E6
TCAGTCCCGTTCAAAGAATGATTTTGCATCTTCATCAAATTTCCGGATATCATCCCTGATAATTTTCCCTCTGGAGTAGAGGGAAGTTCTGGACCACCGAACACACAAATACAACAGGCTTTCTTCGTACCAGATCAAGTTATAGGGAATACAGGAGAAATTACGATTAATACGGGTAAGTTAACTATACAAAATGGAGGTCACATTGGGCTCAGACATCGGGGAACCGGTGATGCAGGAAGCTTAACCATTAATGCTGATTCAATATTACTAACTCAGGGAGGACAAATCAATGCGACTACTGCTTCCGGAGCCGGTGGTGGCATTGTTCTCAATGTGGAGAAGTTATTACTACTGCGTCAAGGTAGTTCCATCACTGCAGAAGCTTTAGGGGGAACCGGTAATGGAGGTAATATTGAGCTCAATGCTCAACAGATTGTTGCTATCCCTACAGAAAATAGTGATATTGTTGCGAATGCGGTGGGTGGGAATGGAGGAAATATCAACATTACCAGTGAGGGTATCTTTGGCTTACAAGTGCGGGAGCAACTGACATCTCTGAGCGATATCACCGCTAGCTCTCAATCAGGTATTAGCGGCACGATTAATCTCAACACCCTCAGTTTTGATCCTTCTCAATCATTAGTAGAGTTACCTTCTAATTTAGTGGATGCTTCTGAGCAAATTACCGCAGACTGTTCAGCGAAAACTAGCAATCGCTTTGTAGTTACTGGCAGAGGTGGCATTCCCGATAATCCTACAGAATATCTGCGAGGAAATGCTGTCTGGCAAGATACCCGCAATTTATCTGGAGTTAATCAGTCAGTAGAACCAATCAGTAATTACCCACAACCAAGCACCAATCAACAACCACAATTGGTAGAAGCTAAAGGTTGGTTTTTGGATGAAACTGGTACAGTTGTTCTGACAGCAGAATCTTTTCCAGAAGAGTTACCTAGGGTTTGCTGAAATTTGTCGATTGATTAGTGTTTGAATAGGTGTTATATCAAGTTCAGTTCAATAATTGATAATGAACAATGGATAATGGATAATTACCTCTCCATTGTGTAAAGAATTTTTACGGAAAACAACATTCTGCTTAAAAGGAAGAACTTAACTCTGAGTCCTAGATAGTATGTTGAAATAACAGATTTTGCTGTTGGCAGATAAGTTCTCATTCAATGTAATGATTAATTCCTGTGAGGGGTAAGCCGGTGTTCAATCGCCCAAGCCAATCAACCACAAATCAAGCCACCGAAGCTGAGCAAAATTATTTCTCTCCACCAGCTGCAGTATCCTTGCCCAAGGGTGGAGGTGCAATCAAAGGTATGGGGGAGAAGTTTGCCGCAAATCCCGTGACCGGAACTGGCTCCATGACTGTACCCATTGCCACCAGTCCCGGTCGTTCTTGGTTTGCTCCGCAGCTTTCGCTGGCTTATGATTCGGGTGCTGGTAATGGCATATTTGGTTTTGGTTGGAATCTATCCCTCCCTTCAATTACGCGCAAGACGGATAAAGGCTTACCTCGCTACTGGGATGCAGAAGAATCCGATGTATTTATTCTGTCGGGAACAGAAGATCTGGTTCCAGTCTTGAATGCTGAGGGAGCGATCGCTGAAACTGAGGGTGATGGATATCGCATTCGTCAATACCGTCCCCGTATTGAGGGACTATTCGCCCGGATTGAACGTTGGAGAGCGATGGATTCTGGCGAAACCCACTGGCGCTCGATCTCTAAGGACAATATCACGACGTTGTATGGCCAAACTACTGAAAGCCGCATTACCGATTCTGACGAGCCAACGCACATCTTTAGCTGGCTGATTTGTGAGAGTTATGACGATAAAGGCAATGCAATTTGGTATGAGTACAAAGGGGAAAATTCCGATGGGGTTAATACTGCACAGGCGCATGAGGGAAATCGCACGACTGAGAGTAGATCGAGCAATCGCTACCTGAAGCGAATTAAATACGGAAACCGAACGCCTCGACAACCTAATGAAGACCTGAGCCTGCGAACCGATTGGATGTTTGAGGTGGTGTTTGATTACGGAGAACATAACCCGACCAATCCCACTCCCAGCAATACAGGAATTTGGTCTGTTCGCAACGATCCGTTTTCCTCCTATCGAGCCGGTTTTGAAGTGCGCACCTATCGTCTCTGTCAACGAGTGCTCATGTTCCATCACTTCCCAGAAGAAGCAGGAGTTGGAGAAGATTGTTTAGTGCGCTCAACTGACTTCACCTATTCTGATGAGGAAAATCCTACAGATACTCGGAATCCGATTTATGCCAAACTGATTTCAGTGTCTCACAGAGGTTACAAACGGAATTCAGCAGGGGGTTATCTTTATAAATCTTTACCTCCTTTGGAGTTTACCTACAGCGAACCTGAGATTGATGAAACCCTGCGGGACGTTGACCCCGACAGTTTGGCGAATTTGCCTCAAGGATTGGATGGTGCGAATTATCAGTGGGTAGATTTGGATGGGGAAGGTTTATCGGGAATTCTAACTGAGCAAGGAAACAGCTGGTTCTATCAGCGCAATCTCAGCCCAATTAATACTGTACAAAGTAATGGTAACCAACAGATTGAGGCTCGGTTGGCTCCAGTTGAATTAGTTGCCAGTCAGCCAGCAACGGCTTTGGCAGATGGTGCTCAGTTTCTCGACCTTGCAGGGGACGGACAACTGGATCTGGTTGCACTTCAGAGTTTGACACCGGGATTCTATGAACGGACTACAACAAAAGGATGGGAATCCTTTATCCCTTTTCAATCTCTACCCGTATTGGATTGGAATAACCCTAACCTGAAGTTTATTGACTTAAACGGAGATGGACATAGTGACATTCTGATTACCGAAGAGGAGTGCTTTGTCTGGCATCCTTCTCTGGCTGAAGAAGGGTTTGGTGCAGCAGAGCGATCGCGCCAGCCTTGGGATGAGGAAAAGGGGCCGCGCATTGTGTTTGCTGACAGCACCCAGTCTATCCATCTGGCAGATCTTTCAGGAGATGGATTGACGGATATTGTGAGGATTCGCAATGGGGAAATATGCTACTGGCCTAATCTGGGATACGGGAAGTTTGGGGCGAAGGTGACAATGGACAATTCACCTTGGTTTGATGCACCGGATATCTTTAATCAGCGTCGAGTCATTTTAGCAGATATTGATGGTTCCGGAACCACCGATATTTTGTATCTGAGTGGAGAAGGGGTACAGGTTTATTTCAACCAGTCCGGAAATAGTTGGTCAGCGAAACGACTCTTGTCAGGCTTTCCGATAATGGACAGTGTGGCATCGGTAACGGCAATTGATCTGTTGGGGAACAGTACAGCTTGTTTACTGTGGTCATCTCCCTTACCAGGAAATAGCCGTCGTGTGATGCGCTACATCGACTTGATGGGTGGACAAAAGCCACATCTATTAATCAAAACGGTGAACAACTTGGGTGCAGAAACCGTTGTACAGTATGCACCTTCGACTAAGTTTTATTTGCAAGACAAATTTGAGGGTAAACCTTGGATTACCAAAATCCCGTTTCCGGTGCATGTGGTAGAAAAAGTCACGGTTTTTGATCAATGGCGACAGACCCGTTTTACTTCCACCTACAGCTACCACCACGGGTACTTTGATGGCGTGGAACGAGAGTTTCGGGGCTTTGGACGGGTCGAACAAACTGATGTGGAAGATTTTGGCACTTTTGCGGCAGGAAATACGGCGAGTCCCTATATCAGCGAAGATCAAACACTTTACCAACCTCCAATTAAGACCATTACCTGGTTTCATACTGGAGCATTTTTAGACCGGGAGCAGATCCTCTCCCAGTTTGCCGATGAATATTTTCCTCACTGGTTTGAGGCACTCCATCCTGATGAAACAAACGTCTTGGGGAATTTTCAAGAGCATATTCTGCCTGAACCAAGTCTCGCTAGTGAAAATCTCAGTGCCGCAGAATGGCGGGAAGCATTGCGGTCCTGCAAAGGCATGATGTTACGGCAGGAGGTGTATGAGTTAGATGTAGATGCTCTGGAGCAAGGTGAAGAACAAAAAGTTAAACTGTTTTCGACGGCATTCCACAATTGCCACATTCAGCGCCTCCAACCTCGCGGAATCAATCGCCATGCAGTTTTTCTGGTAACTGAAAGCGAGGCAATTAATTATCACTACGAATTGGATTTACAACCAGCTTCTCTGCAACCCGATCCTCGTATTGCTCACACATTAAACTTACAAATTGATGAATACGGTAATGTGCTCGAATCCGTAGCTGTCGCCTATCCTCGCATCGGACAGCAGGAGGACGAAACCCTGCCAGAGGGTACAGAAGCTCTAATTAATCAGGTACAGCAGGAACGTCATCTGGTCTATACGGAAAATCATTTTACTGAAGATGCAATCTCAAATGACCACTACCGTTTGCGTTTGCCCTGCGAGGTCAAAACCTACGAACTTACCGGCATTAATCCTGAAGAAGGCTTCTACTATACTTTATCAGAACTTCAACAGGCCGAGATAGGGAATGATGATATTGTTGAAGAAATTTCTTATCACAATTTTCCTAATCGCACAACTCCCGAGAAGCGGTTAGTTGAGTGGGTACGGATGCTGTATTTCAGCGATGACTTACAAACATCATTACCCTGGGGAGAATTGAACCATTTGGGTTTGCCCTACGAAAATTATCAGCTAGCACTGACGAATGAATTGCTGGATGCTGTCTTCGAGCCGGAACACCTGACACCGGAAGTCCGTGGCAATTTGGACAACGCTGACCTAAGTGGCTATCTGAGTGGGATAATCCTGGCAGAACGCTTTCCAGATATAGATACCAGTGGTCAGTATTGGATTCGTTCGGGTATCGCTGGCTTTGCACCGGATGCAGCAGAGCATTTCTACTTGCCGGAACGCTATACCGATCCCTTTGGACAAACCACAACCCTAGTCTACGACTCGCGAGATCTCTATGTTGAGTCCAGCACTGACCCCATTGGCAACACTACCCAGGTTACTCAGTTTGACTTTCGGGTACTCGCACCATCTGAGGTGCGGGACATCAACGGCAATCTCTCGCAAGTTTACTTTGATGTGCTCGGCTTAACCACCGCAATGGCAGTTATGGGTAAAGGAGAGGAAGCAGACAGTTTGGATTCCTTTAATGATACGTTGGCGAATCCCACTTCGGCAGAACTCCATGCCTTTTTTGTCGAGAATGCCTATAACGAAAGCCAAGCTCGAACCTGGCTGGAAAATGCTACAGCTCGATATGTGTATTACTTTGGGGAACAACAGAATGCTGATGGCACAACGACTTGGGGCGAGCATCCTGCCTGTGCTTGTAGTATCATGCGCGAACAGCATAGGGATGAGAACAGCCCGCTTCAAGTCGCCTTTGAATATTCAGACGGGATGGGGACTGTGTTAGTGAAGAAAATTCAGGCGGAACCCGAAACTGAGGACAGTCTCTTACGCTGGATTGCCAGTGGTAAAACCATTCTGAACAACAAAGGCAACCCAGTCAAACAGTACGAACCCTATTTCAGCCAGAACGAACAGGGAGAACCAGAGCATAGGTTTGAAGAACCCCAGGAAGTAGGAGTTACACCCATACTCTATTACGATGCGGTTGGAAGACAGGTTCGTACTGAAATGCCCGATGGAACCTACAGTCGGGTGGAGTTTTCCCCTTGGTTCATGGCAACCTACGATGGGAATGACACCGTATTGGAACCGAACAATAGCTGGCATACTCGCTATTCTAGCGGTACAACCGCCGAACAACGAGCAGCTCGTTTGGCTGAAGTTCATGCCAATACTCCAGCGGTGACCCATCTGGACAGTTTGGGGCGAGAGGTGGTAGCGATCGCGCACAATAAGTGGCAGCAAGATGATGTTATTACTGAAGAAAAATATCTCACCTACACCAAACTCGATATAGAAGGCAAACCCCTGTGGATTCAAGATGCGCGAGGAAATCGGGTGATGGAATATATCAACTCCCCAGGTGCAGAAACGGACTTTGTTCCCTGCTATGACATTGCTGGAAATTTACTCTTCCAGGATAGTATGGATGGAGGCGATCGCTGGATGTTGATGGATGCGACGGAACAGCCATTCTATGCCTGGGATGAAAATGAAAGACAAATTGCGGATTCTCTGGTGTTAGAACGTCGCCGTTTTCATACAGTTTATGATGCTTTACGTCGTCCTTTAGAACAGCAGTTACAAATTGATGATGGTTCTTCTCAGATAATTGAGCGGTTTATTTATGGAGAAGGGCAACCTGAAGAGCTAAATCTTAATCTGCGGGGACAGGTTTACCAACATTATGACTCCAGTGGTTTGGTCACAAATCAACGGTTTGATTTTAAAGGGAATTTGCTCGAAGCCACGCGCCAACTGGTTAGGGACTACAAAGCGCCTGTAATTGACTGGTCTGAGGGTTCCCCCACCAATAGCTTGGAATCCCAGGTGTTTACTGTCCGTACCGAATACGATGCCTTGAACCGTCCCACTTTGTTAACCAGTCCAGACCAAAGTGTAACTCGTCCTGTGTACAATGAAGCCAATCTACTAGAACAAGTGTACGTGCGGTTGCGGGGTGCAGCAACAGAAACCGTCTTTGTAGAGAACATTGACTATGACGCGAAGGGACAGCGTACATTAATTGAGTATGGCAATGGAGTACGAACGACCTATGCCTATGATCCGGAAACTTTTCGATTGGTGCGGTTGCTAACGACTCGTATATCAGATAATGCCCGTTTGCAGGATTTGCAATATACCTACGATCCGGTGGGAAATATCACCGAAATTCGGGATGATGCCCAACAAACGGTTTTCTTTAATAATGCTGTGGTGTCACCCAACACCAGATATGAATATGATGCAATCTACCGTCTCCTACGAGCAGAGGGACGGGAACATGCCGGACAACAGGGGAATTCGCAACCAGACCATGAGGATGTTCCGGTAATGCCATTGCCTCATCCTAATGATGTTCAGGCGATGCGAAACTACACGGAACGCTATGAATACGACGGGGTGGGGAATATTCTGGCAATGATTCATGGGGCGACCAATGGCAACTGGACGCGCCGCTACCAATATGCCGAGGAAAGCAATCGCTTGTTAGCCACCAGCCGACCCGGTGATGGAGAGGGTGAGTTTTCAGCCGCCTACACTTACGATACCCACGGCAATATGACAACCATGCCTCATTTGTCGTTGATGCGTTGGGATTATCAGGATCGGCTTAAAACGACTAGCCGCCAAGTAGTTAATGAGGGGACACCGGAAACCACCTATTACGTTTATGATAGCAGTGGTCAGCGAGTGCGGAAGGTAACGGAACGGCAAGCAGCATTTGGAGAAACCCCAAATCGCAAGAATGAACGAATTTATTTTGGTGGATTTGAGATTTACCGAGAGTACGGTGGTGATGGGGAAACGGTGACGCTGGAGCGAGAAACGCTGCATGTGATGGATGACCAGCAGCGAATTGCATTGGTGGAAACGAAAACAATTGATACTGAGAATATTAGTGAAACTTCTTTATTAACCCCAATTATTCGATATCAACTGGGCAATCATTTGGGTTCAGTCAGCTTAGAAGTGGATGCAGTAGGTGCAGTGATTTCCTATGAGGAATATCATCCCTATGGTACTACAGCATACCAGGCAGGGCGAAGTGTGGCTGAGGTGAGTTTGAAGCAGTATCGGTATACGGGAATGGAGCGAGATGAGGAGACGGGATTGGGCTATCACGGAGCTAGGTATTATACTTCCTGGTTGGGGAGATGGACAGCGGCAGATCCGATTGGAATTAAAGATGGGATCAACCTGTATCTCTATGGTCAAGCCAATCCTATAAAAATCAAAGATATAGAGGGAACTCAGGGGAAAACATTTCAGGAAGGACAAATTATAACAGCAACTGAATTTGACTCTGTTGTAGCGAAAGAAAACAGTTTGGAATCAGGAACTATTGCGTTAAAGCTTCATGGGGGACGCGGTGAGCACTTAGTCGTTCCAACAACTTCTCTAGAATATGCAGGTCCTAATGCTCCCGGACAGGATGAGAACCACGTAGCATTCAATTTTACAAGTGACACTTGGGCTAACAAATTTAGAATAGCCTCCTTGAAAGTTGAAGCTAACCGTATAAATTCCGTTGCAGCAAACCGCATTCTAGCGTCAAAAAAAATGATTGCAGGCTCAGTCATCATTGGTGGAGCTGGTGCAGTGGGAGTGGTAACAGGTGGGTGGATTTTTGCTGGGATTGGAAAGATCGGTGGCGGAACTTTCCTGGCTACAGCGCTAGCTGGTGGAGGTGAAGGGTTTCTCGCGGGTTCTCTCTCAGGTGGTGGTCTGTCACTACTCGAAGGAGACAGTCCTTTGGAAGCTGTGCAGGCTGCTGGCAAGGGGGGGCTTTGGGGTGGTGTTGGAGGGCTGACACTAGGAGCTGGCTTTGGGGGCACTCGCTGGCTTTTGGCAAGAAGGTTCGGGACTGGCGTTAGTTCAGCTCCTGGCAGTTTGTTGCCTCCGAAGATTTCGGGGAACAATTTCACTCCACCGGTGCGCCGATTTAGTTACTCTAGTGAAAATCCTACGCGACCTCAAGTACCTCGCCAAGATGCCAGTGATGTAATGGGTAAGAGAGCTAGTGATGTTACCGGGATTGAAAATTCGCAATGGCTGCATTTGCAGGCACGTAGGTTTGGAGGGAGGGAAATACCATCTAATTTGGTGGCAGGAACTCGTGAAGCAAACTATCAAATGGAAAGGATTGAAGCTTTAGTAGCAAACTTAGAAAGATCAGGACAACGGGTTATTTATACTGGGAGTCTTCGCGGGAAATGGCTTAGGTTGAGAGTCATGTCTAACAACAAATTATTAATAAATTTAAGGCTTGACATTAGAACACAAGTTGTTGCACCACGGGGAAAAGATAACATATTTAACAAAGGTTTTAGGTATCGGCGTTGAGAAAACACAGTGTGATCGCCCTATCTTGTAGGTTGGGTTGAGGTAACGAAACCCAACATTATCCATCAAAAACAAGGATAATATCAGAAAATTCAGATGATTATGCTACCACACAAGGAGAAAAATTATGAAACTTGAAGCTGAACTAAAAATTACTATTCCTCTCAACGCCAGTATCAGGATTAGGAGGATTTGAGGATTTTCAGGATATATCAAATCCGGTTGCATCGGAATTATATAGCAAACTGTCATTACGATTCCAAATGACATTATCAAAAATATATCATTCCAATGCTACCGGAAACGATGTTAAAGACAAAATTTAAGGATAAGCACTAACAAGAGAGAAGATTGATAATCACCTAAAAAGAGACAAAATTGGAGGATAATCAGTAGATATCTATGAATAAAAAAATTCTGTTAATCCCACAATCCCGTAAATCCTGATACAGACAGTGGAGAATAACCCAATGCCCCCAGGAAACGACCTTACCTACAAGATTATCGGCTGTTCTATGAAAGTACACCGAACAATGGGGCCTGGATTTCAGGAAGTGATCTACCAGCGATGCCTCGCTATTGAACTAGAAAGAGCAAGATTATCCTTTGTTAAACCAGAACGTCAAAAATAAAAACGAATAACCTCAGCAGGAGAAAAGAATAACAATGCAACTCGAAGGACGCAATCTTGAATCCAATATGCGCGGTAACGATGTTCGCCGCTTGCAAACAGAACTAAATCAACTTGGCTTTAGCCTTGGAGTGAATGGCTTCTTTGATTCCATGACCTTTCTTGCTGTTCAGGAATTTCAAAGAAAACATCGATTACCTGTAAATGGGATTGTAAATGAAAGAACAGCTCGACGGATTAATGCTGAAGTCGATGCTCTAGATGAACCTCAGTTGATGGTTAAAGGACATATTTACCAAGCCGATGGCGACCCTGCTGCTGATGTTTTAATCTCTGCCTTTGATGTCGATTTACGCAGTGAGCAACTGTTAGGAGAAACTCAAACTGATCGCAAAGGTTTTTATCAAATTCAATACTCTGCCGAGGGATTCCGCAGACGGGAAAAAGATAAAGCCGACCTCGTGGTTAAAGTCCTGTCTGCTCGTGGTAACATCTTAGCTGCTTCACCTATTTCGTTTAATGCGCCAGCCGTTGCAGAGATTGATTTAACCATTCCTGCTCGAACTCTCCGCCCCCTACCCCTCTTTGATAAAATTAGACGAGAATTGGCTCGTTTACTGGCAAACTTGAGAGCCGAAGACTTGGAAGAAAACCAGGAACATCAGGATTTAACCTTCCTTTCTGGGGAAACCGGCTTTGCTAAAGAAATCCTTGCCCGTTTTGTACTGGCACATAAGTTAGTCCCCCAGGGCATTCGAGCGCAATTTTGGTTTGTTTTGCTGGGTAGCTCATTTTACGAATATACTGAAGAGCAAAGTCTTGCAGAACAGTTAGCCACCATTTTGGAAGCCCTTCCTTCCCTAAATGCTACAGCTGTTCGCAAAGCCCTAAACCGTGGGTTCAATGAAAAAGAAATTCCTGAAACTTTCCGGGACAATGTTACTGAATGGATTGAGGAATTTCTAACATTGGTTGCCCGTCGGGAAGTCACAGCAACTGATAATGTCACTTTTGTTAAAGCCGCCCTGGAAGATGCCAGAATTCGATCCACTGAAAAACAAATAAAATTTGCCCGCCTATTCAACCAATACAGGACATTAACGCCGGAGTTATTAGAAGAACTCAGACAAGATTCTTCCTTCACTTCCGCCGAAATTGCTGATCTGGATGCCTCTTTCCAATTAGCAGACCTCACCCGTGGCGATTTTTCTGTTGTCAAAATGTTGAAGCAGGAATTCAGCGTTCGCCAACCGGAACAAATTCGCACCCTGGCAAAACGCAGCGAGAGGGAGTGGGTTGATTTGGTGAGGACAAAACACAGTGCCGAAGAGATTAAGTTACCCATTGAGGTTGGTGCGATCGCTACAGATGCTCAACTCCCAGAAGCGGAAATCTACGGCAAAATGCTCGATCGCCAGTTTCGGGAAGCCTTCCCCACCACAGCGTTTACCGGCGGATTGGAACGAGCGTTACAAAATGGTGGTTCTCAAGGATTGCGCCGAGGACGGGATATGAGCCGCTTCCTCAATCGCCACGCAAGCTTTGAGTTATTAAATACGCCTGTCGATGAGTTTTTGCAGGAACGCATCGACCCAGAATTTCAGGAGTTAGCAGAAGATGAAACCTTCAAACTGGAAGTCAAAGCGGTGCAGCGAGTCTTTAAGTTAGCGCCTACCTTTGAAGCAACGGACTCTTTGCTGGCGGATGATTTGCACTCAGCTCAGAAAATTTATCGGTTAGGAGAAAGTGAATTTGTCCGAAGCTATGGCAATCGCCCTGGCTTTACCCGTGAAACTGCTCGTCTTGCCTGGAATCGAGCAGCAGATACCCATGCTGCAACGCTGACGATTATTGCCGATTTAAAAGCTTTGGAGGCTGAAGGTCTACCATTAGCCTTAAATACGGGGAGTGATGCACTTTCTAACTTTCCTAACTGGAACAATCTATTTAAAACAGGTGACTTGTGTGAGTGTGAGCATTGTCAGTCCGTACTGAGTCCTGCTGCTTACTTTGCGGATTTGCTGATGTTTTTGCGCGATCGCAAAGCCAAAAATCCCGCCAACAGCCTCAAAGACTTACTGTTTGACCGTCGTCTGGATTTAGGGTTTCTCGAACTCAATTGCGACAACGCCCTTGTCCCATTACCTTACATCGATGTCGTTTGCGAAGTGTTGGAAGCTGCAATTGATGAAACAGATGAGAGCGATTTAGAACTGGTGGGCTTTACGACCATTCCGGCTGACCCTGCAACTGCTCAAACAGCAATCACAGATGCCTTTGAAACTGCATTGACTCATGAAAACAATAATGGAAAACAGAAGATCGCGTTAGGCACTAATTTCTCACTTTCCCAGGTAGAGACAGAGACTGCGCCCCCAGATAATTGGGTAGTGCATACTGATGACATAACCTATCTCTTAAAGAAGAAACCTCCCTCAGCTAACTTTTTTGCTGAAATTCTACGCAATACAAAAGCTAGTGCGACTGAACTTCGGGCTTACCCCCAATACGTCAACCCAGTAGTTTACAACCTCCTCAAAACCTTACGCTATCCGATGTCGTTGCCCTTTGATTTATTTGCTGAAGAAGTCAGGGCAGGATTTCAAAAAACCAACCTGCAACGTTGGGATTTGATGCGGGCATTTCGCGGTACTGCTGCACCCAATAATCCCACTGATGGAGATATTGCTGCTGAATACTTTAACATCAGTATTCCTAATGTTTCCAATTTACCTTCTTCCCCTAGTGAGAAGAATCTCATTTTAGTTGCTGCTGCCGATGAACAGCAGGAAATTTGGGGAGAAACAGATGCTAATTGGCTTACCGCTGTGGGTAACGTCAAGAACTTCCTCCAGAAAACCCATCTGGAGTACAACGAATTGCTTACCTTGCTGGATCTGAGATTTATTAACCCAACAGGTAGTATCGTAATTGAGCATTTGGATGCATCCTGCGATTTGGCTCAAAAAGTAATTCAAGGTTTGAATTCAAATTCCCTCGACCGTATCCATCGTTTCCTACGGCTGTGGCGCAAGTTGAAGACCTGGAAAATGTGGGAACTTGACTTAGTTATCCGTCATCCCTCCATTGGTAACGGAGTGCTGGATGAGGCATTTTTGATTAATTTATTCTATTTAAGCGAACTCAAGAAGAAACTAGGGAAAAAAGCAACGGTCGAACAAATTTGTGCTTTGTTTGGCAACTTAAACACAGAAACTCGTTTTACCAAGCTCCATGAGCAACGAGAAGTTGGGCTTTACCAAAGTTTATTTTTAAATCGGCGGCTTATCAACCCCCTGAATCCTGCATTTGAGCTAGATACGAATACAGGTAATTTACCAGCAGGGGCGACTGCAACGATTAGTAATCCTGAAAACCAACCTGTTGTCTTGGCAGTTTTGGGCATTCGTGAAGCCGGTCTCATTCTCCTCAAAAACTTAACGAAAGCCTCTGACGGAACCCCCTACATTAATAACAATCTTACACTGACGAATCTCTCGTTTCTCTGGCGACACGCTTGGCTTGCCAAAACGCTGAAATTTAAAGCAGAAGAGTGGGCTATTATCCTCAAGATTTTTCAGCAGGATATTCAAGAATTTACCAATCCTCAAGCCGCTTGGGAGTTTCTTGAAAAAATTGACCATCTTAAAGCAACTGGGTTTAAACCTGATGAATTAAACTGGTTGCTAGCAGGCGATCGCACTGCAAAAGCTGCTGTACAGGAAACTGATGCGCTTCGTTTTCTGACGACTTTACGTCAAGATTTACAGACAATTCAAGCTGAATTCACAGTTACACTGCCGACTGATGTAGATGAGTTGACTGCATTATTAACTGCTTTACTGCAACAACTCAACCGAAATGAGGCAGAAACACAAGGGTTTATCACCATTGTCAAAAACGGTGAAATCGTAGGATCAACTCCAGCAGAATTACTGGTTAAATTCTATGAGCCTAAATTTTCAGCCGTGCTGACCAAACTCCCTGCTACCATAGATTTTACTGCCCAACTCCCTCAGGAGCTTGCCACTAAAATTGCTTACGACCCAGAACAACGCCTGCTGCAGTTTACTGGAATTATGAGGGACACCGAACAGACAGCCCTGCTAACTCTGTCTGATGATGCAGCTTATGTTACTGCGGTCAATAGCCTTGTGACTCAGCCTCAAACCATCACCCTACCAAACGAGGGGATCTGGCTCACAGATGCTGACCTAGATTCTACTCAACCAGCTAATGACACTGAGGTCAAGCGTTTAACCAATGCAGTAGTTAAAGCTTTGGGCTACCTATCAAAAACTTTAACTGAAAACGCCATTGTAGAGCACAGTAGTACTCAACTGGGGTTGACCGAAGCAGTAACCCGACGTTTGGTAACTCAGTACTCTATCCTACCTGATAGCTTGTTAACCCATTTAAGCGGGAATTTTGCCCTTGATACCATTACCCTTAACGGTTGGTATTGGGCAAGCCGGGTTGCCACCCTTTTAACAACGTGGAAAATTACATTGGCAGAATGGGAAAAAATCACTGCTCTGACGACAGAGGCACAACTGCTCGATTTCCAAACATTACCACTTGATGATACAGGTGCGATCGCGCCTTTAGAACCTTTCTTGCGAACCAGTCGTCTTTTAAAACTGCGAGACAGCTTACCAGAAACCGAAATTACCTTACTCGAAGTACTGGAGAAA
>JAAHHL010000780.1 GCA_010672185.1 Caldora sp. SIO3E6
TCTGTACCCTCTTTTAAATTGTGTAAGGGGGAATAACTGTACAATACCTTAAATTCTTCTTCGTTATCGGGGGAACCATAATCGGCGCACCAAGCCCAACCAATGGTAAACTTATGGAAGCGCAGCATATCCATTACCCCTACTGCTGGTAGTGCCGCCCTAAATAATTCTGGGCGTTGAGTCATACAGGCACCAACTAGCAATCCTCCATTACTGCCACCACCTATGGCAAGTTTTGCAGTGCAAGTATACTTATTGTTAATTAACCATTCTGCGGCAGCGATAAAATCATCAAAGACATTTTGTTTATTTAATTTCATACCTGCTTGATGCCATGCTTCTCCATATTCTCCCCCACCTCGGAGATTGGGTACGGCATAAATTCCTCCCCTTTCCAGCCAAACTAAATTACTGATGGAAAAACTAGGAGTTAGGGAAATATTAAAGCCACCGTAGGCATAGAGGTAGGTGGGATTATTGCCATCTAATGATAAGCCTTTTTTATAAGTGATAAACATAGGAACTTTAGTCCCATCCTTGCTGTCGTAGAAAACCTGTTTAGTTTCGTAGCTATCAGGGTCAAAATCTACTTGAGGCTGGCGAAAGATTTCGCTTTTCCCTGTCACCATATCGTAGCGGTAGATAGTGGAGGGGGTAGTAAAACCGGTGAACAGATAAAAAGTTTCTGTATCGTGACGCTTACCTCTAAAACCTAATGCAGAACCAATTCCCGGTAATTCTAATTCTCGGATAAAATTACCATTCAAGTTAAAAATTTTAATTACCGATCGCGCATCTTGCATATATTTAGCAACGAACTGGTTATTCAGTAAACCTACAGTTCTCAAAGTGTCTTCCGATTGAGGAATCAGTTCTTGCCAGTTGGCTTTAGCTGGCTGATTAATATCAATAGCAATTAATCGTCCACGAGGGGAAGCCAAATCGGTACGAAACCAAAAAGTTGTACCATCGTTATCAATAAAACTATAATTGGCTTCAAATTCATTAATCAGCTCAACAACTTTTCCTTCTGGGTTTTCTAAGTCTCGGTAAAAAACGAGGTTTTTCGTATCCGTACCTAAGGAAACACTAATAATTAAATAGCGTCCATCTTCACTAACCTCACCATCAAGGAGCCATTCTGCCTGATCCGGACGGTGGTAAATTAAAGTATCTTCGGATTGAGGTGTACCTATACGGTGATAAAAGAGTTTTTGATTATGGTTAGTATCTTCTAATTTGGTTTTTTCTTGGGGTTGATCGTAACGGCAGTAGAAAAAACCTTGGTGATCGTTAGTCCAAGCAGCACCAGAAAATTTGATCCATTGCAGATGATCGGTCAAATCTTCTCCTGTGGCGACATTTCTCACTTTCCATTCTTGCCAATCAGAACCGGAATTAGACAAACCATAGGCCATTAATCTGCCATCTTCACTAATCGCTATACCGCTTAGAGCAACTGTACCATCTGAGGATAATTGATTGGGGTCTAATAGTACCTGAGGTTCCCCATCTAGGCTAGTTAAGGTATAGAGAACATCCTGATTTTGCAAACCTTCATTTTTGAAATAAAAATAGCAGTCGCCTTTTTTCCAAGGAATACTATATTTCTCGTAATTCCAAAGTTTGGTCAGGTGCTGTTTAATCTCTTCCCTAGCGGATATATCCTCTAGATAACTGAAGGTGACTTTATTTTGTGCGGTAATCCAAGCCTGAGTTTCCTCTGTATCAGGATCTTCTAGCCAGCGGTAAGGGTCTTTTACTGCTACGCCATGATAAATATCTACTTGATCAACTTTGTGGCTGGAAGGATAATTTAAGTTAGCTCGGTCCGATGGCATAATTTTATTAGGTTTTAGGTGTTAGGTTTTAGATTTTAGGTTTTAGTTGGGTTACGCTATGTTGAGGGCGCACGTCGGTGCGCCCCTACGCGCTACACCCAACCTACTTATTTCTCCATTGTAGATGTGTCGCGCCACTACATTCTTTTCCCTTACCCCTTGGTTTAATAGTATATTTGTACTATAATAAAAAGAAAATATCACTTGTACCAAAATCTTGGCAAATAGGCGTTTTGGAGTGTCAAACATGGTATGGCAAGCAGGGCAAAAGTTACAGAGTGGCAAGTACAAGATAGAAAAGGAACTAGGACAAGGAGGGTTTGGGATTACCTATCTGGTAAAAGATAAACAGGGTAATCAGCTAGTTGTCAAAACCCTCAATGACTACCTGCGTCGCCAACTGGATTTTGCCAAGTTTGAGCAGGATTTCCTCAATGAAGCACTACGCCTAGCCAAATTCCGTCATCCCCATATTGTGCGCGTGGACGAAGTCATCCAAGAAGGCGATCGCTGGTGTATGGTGATGGAATATATTGATGGGGAAGATTTAGCCCATCTAGTTTGGCAGCAAGGGGTTTTGTCAGAGTCGGAAGCTTTGCGCTATATGCAGCAGCTTGGTGAAGCGCTGACAATGGTTCATAATCATGGCTTACTGCATCGAGACCTTAAACCTCTCAATATCATGGTACGCAAAAATCTCTTGGATGCAGTACTGATTGACTTTGGTATTGCTCGTGAATTTAGCCCCAATTTAACTCAAACCCATACCCAATCCCTTTCCGATGGCTTTGCACCAATTGAGCAGTACGACTGGCGGGCCAAACGAGGTGCTTATACTGATGTTTATGCTTTAGCTGCTACCTTGTATGCCTTACTAACGGGGGAAATGCCCATACCTTCTCCAGTGAGGGCATTTGGTACAAACTTAGTGTTCCCCCAAAAACTCAATAGTAACATTAGCGATCGCGTCAGTCGGGCAATTCTCGAAGGTATGGCAATGAAACCGGAAGATCGTCCTCAATCAGTCAAGGAATGGCTAGCAATGTTAGGCTGTAATCAGGTAATTCCTGGACTTTCCCCCACTGACTATGGCAAACTTCGAGGTTTACTCGCTGCGGAAAAGTGGCAAGAAGCGGATCTCGAAACCGCAGCACTGATGCTCAAAGCCGCTGGCAGAAAAGGCTGGTTGAGGGTTGCAGATATTGAAAAGTTTCCCCGGCAAGAATTGCAGATGCTTGATAAACTATGGAGAGAGCATAGTAGCGATCGCTTCGGTATATCGGTACAAAAGAGTATTTGGCAGAGTTTAGTGGATAGCAAGAAAACAGATTGGCAGAGTTGGTCTAGTTTTGGCGATCGTGTAGGGTGGCGGTTAAGAGGCAACTGGCTGGCTCACTCTAGCCTTAATTTTACCAAAGACGCCCCTATAGGAGAACTTCCAGCCTTAGTTGTTTGTGATAGCATTGCTCTACGCCACCAAGAATCTGTAGTGTCTTTGTTTTCTCGTCCAGATTTATAGGACTTTTGGGGCTTGCTGAATAAAGCACTTGTTACTTTTTACTTCAAAAATTGACATGAGTTTGATCTCAACACCAATTCCTGAATCGAAGCCAAAGGGTATTGAACCGGTGATTCCCCTTAGAGGTGTTAGCTGGCAAACCTATAAAGCTTTAATGGCTGAGGTAGGAGATGACAGAGGGTGGAGAATTGCTTATGAGTTGGGAGTCTTGGAATTGAGGATGCCACTATTAAAACATGAAGCTCCAAAAAGGTTACTGGAGAATTTTATTGAAACGGTGGCTGATGAATTGGAGATAGAAATTTTAGAAGCTGGTGCGCTGACTCTGGAAAGGGAAGATTTGAGCCGTGCGATCGAGCCTGATAGTTGCTTTTATGTGCAAAATGAGCAAAGGGTGCGAGGAAAAGAGGAAATTAAGTTACCTGATGACCCACCCCCTGATTTAGCGATAGAATCAGACTATACCAGTTCTTCTCTGAATAAGCTAAGTATTTATGCCTTTTTGGGCGTTCCTGAATTATGGCGATATCACAAGGGGAAGTTACTGATTTATCAGTTAGTCAACGGTAATTATCAGCTTTCTGAGAGTAGTTTGACATTTCCTTGTTTGCCAGTTGCCGAAATTGTGCCACTGATTGAGCAAAGTAAGGAAATTGGACAAAGGGCAGTTGTGCGTTTGTTTAGAAAGAGAATTAGAGAGATTTTGCTGACTAAGTGAAAGCCTAGAACGTCGATTCAGTAATCATAAAATCGAGCGTGCAGAGGAGCGGAGGAGCGGAGGAGCAGGGGAGA
>JAAHHL010000781.1 GCA_010672185.1 Caldora sp. SIO3E6
TGGACAATTAAAGGTTTCTGACCTTCACACTATTTACTTTGAAGAATCTGGTAATCCTCAAGGACAGCCAGTAGTAGTGCTGCATGGGGGACCGGGAGGTGGGAGTCAACCTTCCTATCGCCGCTACTTCAACTCGGAAGCATGGCGGATCGTGATGTTGGATCAACGGGGTTGTGGTAAAAGCACTCCCCATGCGGAACTAGAACAGAATACCACCTGGGACTTAGTTAGTGATATCGAAAAATTGCGATCGCATTTGGGTATCGAGCAGTGGTTTGTTTTTGGTGGTAGTTGGGGTTCTACCCTCTCCTTAGCCTACAGCCAAACTCATCCTGAATGCTGCCGGGGACTAATCCTGCGGGGAATTTTTATGCTGAGGCAAAAGGAACTCCGTTGGTTTTATCAAGAAGGAACCAGTAATATCTTCCCGGATGCTTGGGAAGCATATCTCCAGCCAATTCCCCCAGAGGAACGCCATGATTTAATTCAGGCTTATTACCAACGCTTGACTAGTCCTGATACCGAAATTAGACTGGAAGCTGCCCGTGCTTGGTCTGTTTGGGAAGCAAGTACGAGTAAACTCCTCCAAGATCAGAACTTGATGGCAAGGTTTGGTGATAATCACTTTGCTGCAGCTTTTGCCAGAATTGAATGCCATTATTTCATCAACAAAGGCTTTTTTGAGTCAGAGGACCAGCTGTTGCAAAATATTGGCCGCATTCGTCATCTTCCTGGTGTGATTGTTCAGGGACGCTACGATGTCGTCTGTCCTATGGTATCCGCTTGGGAGTTGCATCGTGCTTGGCCAGAAGCAGAGTTAGTGGTTATCCCCGATGCGGGACATTCGATGTCAGAACCAGGGATTCGCAGCGCTTTAATTGAAGCAACAGATAAGTTCGCTGGTTTGTAAATCTGGTTCAAGCTATTGCTAATACACTCTACAATTCACCGAAAGACCAATGACCAATGACAAATAACAAATAACAAACGACTAACCATGACGCTGCTGATGCCACTGCCATGCATGGGAGAGAATATCTTCTAAAGATGGATATTGAGGATTCCAACCCAAGATCCTTCTCACCTTTTCACTACTACCAACTAAACAAGGGGGATCTCCAGGACGGCGATCGCATTCTACTACTTTAATGTCCTTCCCCGTTACTATTTTAGCAGTTTCAATCACTTCTTTGACGGAAAAGCCATTACTGTTGCCTAGATTAAAGACATCAGAATTACCATCTTTGAATAAGTATTCCAAACCTAGCACATGAGCAGTAGCTAAATCAGTAACATGAATAAAATCTCGAATACAAGTTCCATCTGATGTGGGATAATCTGTACCAAAAAGAGAAATAGACTTCCGCTTACCTAAAGCTGTTAACAGTATTAAAGGAATTAAGTGAGTTTCTGGTGTGTGGTCTTCCCCTAGCAAACCACTAGGATCAGCTCCTGCCGCATTGAAATAACGAAAACATACAGACTTAAGGTCATGAGCTTTATCAAAATCTGAGAGAATCTGCTCTACCATCAGTTTACTAGCCCCATAGGGATTAATTGGTTGTTGGGGCTCATTTTCCTTAATTGGTACAGTTTCTACTAAACCATAGGTAGCACAAGTAGAAGAAAATATAAATTTTTTGACAGATGCTGCAAGCATTGCCTGCAAAAGCGTCAGAGTACCTACGACATTATTGGAGTAGTATTTACCTGGATTTTTGACAGACTCACCCACATAGGCATAAGCAGCAAAGTGCATAACAGCTGCAATATCATAAGTTTTGAACAAGTTATCAAGGAGATTCCGATCAGTAATATCACCGACTATCAACTCTACTTGTAAAGCTTTTTCTACAAGGTCTTGATGCCCATAGACTAAGTTATCTAGAATAACTACCTCATAACCGGCACGCTTTAATACTAGTGCTGTATGGGAGCCAATATAGCCTGCTCCTCCAGTAACTAAAATAGTTGGTTTAACTGATGACACTCTGAAAACCTCGGTACTGCTAGCTACGAAAAAAGTTTATGCGTTTTCAGTAGTCTAGCAGTGCTCGAAGCGATCGCAATGTAACTTTGGGATGCTCCCTCATCTTCCACAGATGGCTGCTACGTGATCGCATTTAAGCTTATTACTTGGATAATACTGTTGTCTGGGAAGCTCTATGATAAATTCTGTCCCTTGGCCTAAAGTTGAAATACAAGTTAACTTGCCTCCATGCTTTTCCTCCACTATCTGACGAGAGATAGCCAACCCCAATCCTGTTCCTTTCCCTAATGGCTTGGTAGTAAATAAGTAGTCAAATACTTGTTCCTTCACCTCAGTAGACATTCCCGGTCCGTTATCCTTGATGCGAATAGTCACCCAATCATTATCTGCACAAGCTTGAGTCTGAATAGTAATAGCTTTAGTTTTTTCCCAGGCATACTCCTGAGCTATATCATCAAATGCATCAATAGCATTGACAATGATATTCAAAAAGACTTGATTTAGTTGTCCAGGGTAGCAATCTACAAAGGGCAAGGAACCATATTTTTTAATAATCTCAATACGATAGGAGTGTTTTCTGGCTTTGAGCCGGTGTTTCACAATCAGCAGGGTACTATCGAGTCCCTCGTGAAGATTAAAAGCTACTGGGTTGGTAATATTCCCTCGCGAAAAATTGCGCAGTGATTTACTTAAATCAATGATGCGCTCAGTTCCTGTTTTCATTGATGAGATGACTTCAGGTAGGGCTGAAACTAGATAATCTAACTCAATTTCTTGGAGCGTTGACTGTATTTCCACTCCAGGATTAGGAAATTGCTGCTGATAGAGATTAAGTAATTTGAGCATATCTTGGATGTACTCTGAAGCAAAGTCAATATTGCTAGCAATGAAGCCGACTGGATTGTTAATCTCGTGGACAATACTAGCAACTAATTGACCAATAGCAGACATTTTTTCCTGCTGAATCATTTGGGTTTGCATTTCTTGTAGCTGGTTCAGAGTTTTTTTCTTTTGCTTGACAAACTCCAAGGTTTTTTTGATGGTAATTGCTAAATCATCGAAATCTATCGGTTTAGTTAAGAAGTCAAAAGCACCACGATTCATTGCTGTTCTAATATTTCTGAGATCGCCATAGGCTGATACCACCACTGCCTTGATATTTTGGTTTATTTCTTTTAACTTACTCAGTAAGGTTAGACCATCCATATCTGGCATATTGATATCGGTCACTACCATATCAATTAGAGAATCTGATTGCAGTTTTTCTAGGGCATCTTGACCATTAGAAGCAAACACCAACTCAAATTCATTGGCCCGGATATTTTTGCGAAATCTTAGCTTAAATAGGCGCTCTAACTCTAACTCGTCATCGACTATTAGTATTTTTGCTGTTTTCATATTTTACTCCTGGATGCATCTTCCTTGTGATATACTAAATTTAGTAACTCACTTTAAATACAGCACTCTAATTGCCCAACCTAATTAGGGTTCTAGAAAATTTATAGATCGGATCAATGAGTCGATAGCCGAAAAGCTCGACAATAGTCATGTTCATAGCTAATATCGATGAAGATTTTGATAGCAAGTTAAGAAGTTGCAACAAAGTAATAAGTGTAGCCCACAAAAAAAACTGCACAGTTTTGTCGGAGACTAAAAAGTAGATACGGTAACCCTTACAATCTTCTGCCTTCTTGTATTACTAAAGACTTGCTAAATCTCTAAGTCTAAAAGACATACTTGGTTGCCAACGCTCTAGAAGTGTCAACAACCTTCAGGAATATTACTAAAGTTCCCCTACCGGTTCTCTAACTGCTGGGGGGAATTGCCAGCAGAAGCAATTGCATTATGTCCTACACTGTCATACAGTTTAACTGATAGTTATGAAGATGCAAATTTTTTTATTGGTCATCGGTTATTGCTGCAGTCGAAGCGATCGCACAGCCAAAATCGGCAATACCTCATATCCCTTGCTCCAGTAGAGTTAAAGCTGACAAGGTTACTGTCATACATCTATTTGTAAAGATTAGATGTACAACTCAGATCTTGCACCTTCAATGTTTACCTCTGAAAATTAGAAGTCAGGAGTCAGAAGTCAGGAGTCAGAAGAAGTAAGAAGTATATTTTGGGATTAAACAGAAGTAAAAGTATCCTTGAAGCCCAA
>JAAHHL010000782.1 GCA_010672185.1 Caldora sp. SIO3E6
TTGCTGATGATCTTATGGCTGGCTATCCAGACTTGAAGTTAGTTTAGTAGGGATGTGATAGTTAATTCGGTTGAGAACAAACGTGTTACTTCGCCCCCTAAATCCCCCAATTCTGGGGGACTTTGAATTATTTTTCACGTATTCTTCACTACAAACCTAATACCTAACACCTAATTATGACTCCTCCGACTAGATTGCCTCGACCGTCTCAACCACCTCTGACACCTGGAAAAACTCTGCCAACGATGTATGATTTACCCAGTGATAATCCGGAGGAGCCTGGTTTGCCAGACGAGTTTCATTTTCTACAACCTTTACTGCTCTACCTAACTTTTCAACCAACTACTTGGAATTCTGAACTAGTTTACTCGGCTGCGGATCTTAATCTCTACTATGATGCCAAGAATCCTCGATGGTATAAACGCCCTGATTGGTTTGGTGTAGTAGGAGTTCCTCGTTTCTATGAAGGTCAAGACCTACGTTTAAGTTATGTCACTTGGCAAGAAAAAGCAAACCCTTTTGTCCTAGTTGAGTTATTGTCACCTGGTACAGAGGAAGAAGATTTAGGTAAGATAACCAAGGAAGTTAAGACCCCTAGCAAGTGGGATGTTTATGAAAAAATTCTGCGGATTCCTTACTATATAGTCTTTAGTCGCTATACCAATGAAATCCAACCCTTTCAACTAGTAGGTAATCGTTATCAATCAATCAACCTGGTTAATGGAGCTATACCGATGCCAGCTTTAGGATTAAGTCTGGGTTTGTGGCAAGGCTCATTTCGAGAGGCTAACAGGCTGTGGTTACGATGGATGACCCTTGAGGGAGAATTAATTCCTGTTCCGAGTGAGGCTGCTACCATAGCTGAGAGGAGAGCTTCCCTGGCGGAAAAACAAGCGGCTGATGCTCAACTTAGGGCACAACAGTTAGCGGAGCGATTGCGGGAATTAGGAGTTAATCCAGATGAGATATAGCATTTGGAGAATGGGATGTGAACTTTGACTAGCATTAAAAAGGGAACAGGGAACAGAGGGAGGAGTACAGAAGTTTTTTTGACAAAAAAAACTTCTATGTAAGTTTCCAAGCGAGTTGTAAACTCTATATAGGCGAATTATTTTTTAACGAACAGGTATATAATGACTAGCTGACACCCATTAAGCAGCTTTTGTGCCTCGGTATAAAACTCTGAGTAAGTATTAGGAATTGCTTCTGCTCTGCTGACGCATTCTTCCCACTTAACTTCTTGCTGCAAGTTTATAATCTGCTCTAGCTCTTGCTCAAGTTTCTGCCTAGTTTCTGCCTCAGCTGCTTTTTGTTCTTGTATTTGCTCGTAGCCAACGTAGCCAATACCAGCAGTCAGGCTAACAAGGAAAACCGCGACTACAGAGCCAATTAACCGACGATATCTTTTAAGGAAGTCAGATAAAGTAGGTCTTGAAGGTTTAAAAATAATATCAGTTGGTGTTTTAGTGAGATGAATTTTGTAGCCTTCTTTGTATGAATAGATTTCCGGCTTCATCCTTCCTGGAGCAACTTCCTGAACCTTTTTTTTGGTATAGTCATGCAACTCATCGACAGAAATAAAACCATCTTCGTTGAGATCAGCTGCACCTGTCATAATGCCCTCGACTAGATAGCGAGTGTAAATAGAAAGGTCAGACCCCTTCTGTTCAAAAGAGTACTGGGTAGACGCTGAAGAAGTCATGATAACACGTCCCTCTCCACCGAGTTGCGCTTTGATACTGACGGAACCGTCATCTTTGGTAGAGAGTCCTTTGGCAAATGCTCCACTGAAGCAACAGTCCAGAATCACCACTTGTTGCCGGGAACGTGAATCGTTCATAACGTCATGGATAAAACTAGCTGGTACGGCTGTTGCTTTAACAATCTCTTCCTTGGCATTTTTTTTGCGAGTCTTGGGGGTTGCAAAGTAAAGTTTGTCTCTGTCATCTTTGATGCCGTGACCAGAGAAATACAGCACTACGAGGTCATCTTTCTTGCGCTCCGAAAATAAGTTTTCAATCGCTTCCCGCATTACTAATGGGTCAGGATTTCGCAGCGATTTTACTTCTGTAAACCCCCCAAGTTCTGGGTATCGCAAAATTTGCCACATTGCCTTCATATCTTTGATGGCTCCTGGTAGGGGTTTCAAATCTGAGCCATATTCACTGACTCCAATAACTAGAGCTACCTTAGCCATTGGTATCCTCCTTGGAAGCTGCGATGAATTTCTGTGCTGCCTGAATCGCGATTAGTAATTCTTGCTCACTGCTAGCTTTGACTTCAAGTCTCTTCCCATTAGCTTCGACCTTCATTTCGATAGTTTTGCCAGATAGGCGATGACCCACAAACCTCATGAGTGCTATGATATTTTCCCAGTTCACCTCCGCAGTCAGTATCCCCACAATAAACTCACCAACTACTGGCTTGCTTAGCTCTGGTACTTCGGTTTCACGAACACGCCTAACTGCTCCTTCCTCATCCAGATCTTCCATGAATTGACCCACCTGCTTATAAAGATTTTGGGTCAGTTGATTCATCTCATCCTTGTCATCTGGGTCTGATTCTGGATCTAAATCTGGATCGTCAAATTGAATGATGAGCTCAATGTTAGAGGTATTGACCATTTGGGGTTTCCTTAAAAGTGAAATGGTATGAGGGGTGGGAGTGTAGTAATAGGTTCATAATTTTGGATGAAGATCCGGATAATTTTGCATGAAGATTTGGACAAAACCATATTTGTCAAACCCTTATCAACAAAGATGTGGGTGACTAAGGCAGAGTCGCAAGTAGTGGTACAGCTAAAATGGGTTCAATAAGGTAGGGTAGTGCGAGCATCTTGCTCGCGTTTGACTGACTGCGAACGAAACTCTACCGGTAAGTGCTGTGGTGGGCAAATATATCTCTACATATCGGTTCTAAGGTTAAAGCTTGGAAATTTGCCCACCCTACAAGGAAAGTTGTCACCCCTTTAACTCCCCATCACTGCTCCCATAAGTACATCAGCTCCAAAACGTACAACATCAGTACAAGGTAATCCTGTATCTATCTGTACTTGCTTGATCGCTTCTTCTGCTGATGCTTGATCTAGATGACCGGTATTAAGTGCGATCGCCACTACTGGTGTCGGTGCAAACGCTCCGCCAGCGTAGGCAACCGTTTCATACAGCTGAATTACTTCTGGTAAGGGAGGAATAGGAATATGAGGGCAACGGTGGATGTGAGTTTGCCCTGCTCGATGCACTAAGACTAATCCTGTCGGTTGTGTTCCCCGGATCAAAGGTAAGGTTGCTGTTGAACCCGGATGCACAAGAGAACCCTGTCCTTCCACAATCAACAAGTCATAGTTATTACCAGCATCCATTACCATCTGTTCTACTGCACCAGCAGCAAAGTCTACTCGTACTGTATCTAGAGGTATACCTTCACCAGAAATCATGATACCAGTCTGACCAGTTGCCAAGAACTTGGAACTGATCCCTTGGCGCTGTGCTGCTTGGTGTAACTCCAGACTTGCCGACATTTTGCCCACACTCATGTCAGTACCGACTGTCAAGATACGCTGACATGGTAGCGATCGCGCTTTACCACTTCCTATACCCAATCCTGGTGGTTCCCGACGAATATCCCAAATAGTTTGACTCTCTTTGAGCAGTGGCTGTAACTCAGGGTTAGATGCCATCGGAGTATGTAAACCATTAACCACCGATAATCCAGCTGCTACCCCCTGTTTTACATCCTGCCACCAGGTATCTGGGAGTACACCTCCACTCATGGCAACGCCAATTACCAAAACATCGGGTTGATAGGAGAGTGCAGCAACAACTGAATCGACAATTGGAGCATCACAGTCAATACCAGTTAGTTCCGGTAAAGATTCCCCGGCAGATTGTCGGTCAATAACTGCTACAACTGGTGATCTGCCATACCGTAAAAACGTCAGTCCTGTTTTTCCCCCACTACCACGAATCCCTTCATGGAGCAAAATAGCAACCCGCTGGTCAGTAGTTAGAACCATGATATTTTATAGTTGGTAAAAGTATAGTCAAATATAGACAGACTGAATTTCATTTCAGAAATTCCTTTCACTTTCACTTTGAGAGATTAATTCTCCTGGGGTGAACTACACACCTCTCTATCCCATAGCGAGTAA
>JAAHHL010000783.1 GCA_010672185.1 Caldora sp. SIO3E6
TATCCATCTTACCTCGACGGCCAATTTCTCCTAGAGTATAAAAGTAGGGTGGGAAGTTTGCTTCTGCTGCCATAATATTCAGCAACTTGACTCGTTCTAACCAATGCCACTCTTCGGCTAGGGCTCGCATACGGGTTAACTGATGCACTTGATGCAATGCTCCTAACCAAAGGGGACCACTAATAACTAAGGGTTGTTGATCATTAGAGCAAATTACTCGCCCTAGTTGACGCCAACTAACGGTTTGATAATTGCCGCAGTGGTGGCAGTAGCCAATGAAACCGTAATTCTTGGTGGTTAAAGACTGACTAGCAAGCACCCGCAGCATTACTCGATAAGTTTGTCCCACAAATAAAGAAAAAACTGGCTCAACTCCCAATCCTTGGCTTGCTGCCTGTTGCTGCACAGCCCCAATCAACAATCGCAGTGCTTGCTCATGAGCAGCAGGATGAGAGCGAGCATAAGCACCATAAACCCTTAAACTGTTTTCTGGTAAGTGACCTGTTGCAGTACGTCCATCAGTGCTAGTTAAGTACAGAAGTCCACCGATTTTGGTTCCCCAGAGACTCGTGCTCAGATAAGGATTAGGAGAACCGAAGCAATCCACATCGACTAAATCGTAGTAGTCTTGACGAGTGTGACAGTCAAAAAATACCCGATTGGCATTGAGATGGGTTACCTGACAACATCCCGCTGCCACAACATCTTTTAAATTTTGCTGTAGAATAGGGCTAATTTCTGGGTTAGCTTCATTAGCCCAGACCCAATCAGCCTGACTCTCTAGCCAATAGCGTAAGGAACGCACGCCGCAACCAGTCATTGCATCCAGTACCCTGAGGCAACCTGTATCAGATTGGTAAATTGCAGCAGACAGTATTGCTAAATCCCTGGCAACCTGGCTAGCTTGACGGTAGAAGGCACTACCAACTATAAATTTTGCTTTACCTTCAACTACCCAAGCCAATCTATACTTTCCTCCTCATCTTTATTATCGATATAATCCTTACTCTATAAGCATTTTTAATTCTTAATTCTTAATTCTTAATTCCGCGCAGCGGCACTAGAGCACAAGTGGACATGTTTCGTCGATTTAAGGTAAAGTTGTAATGAGTTTGTTTTTGTTTGACAAGGTCAAAGCCTTTTAAAAAAAGTCTTGTCGGTAAGATGGAATATGTTAGACAGATTAAATCGAATATGCAAAATGAAGCAGCAGTTGTCAAACCAATTCGCTCGTTAGAAGACGCAATTGATCAATGCCAGAGGCTAGGGATGCGTCTGAGCCGCCAGCGTCGCTTCATCCTAGAACTGCTGTGGCAAGCCCAAGAGCACCTTTCGGCACGAGAAATTTACGACCGATTGAATCAGCAAGGCAAGGCAATCGGCCATACTTCGGTATATCAGAACTTAGAGGCGCTTTCAAGTCAAGGGGTTATCGAGTGTATTGAGCGCTCTGATGGACGATTGTATGGCAACATCAGTGATGCTCATAGTCATATTAACTGCCTGGATACAGACCAAATAATTGATGTTTACGTCAAACTGCCTGAGGATTTGCTCCAACAAATTGAGCAACAAACAGGTGTGCGGATTACAGAGTATAGAATAGATTTTTACGGTTACCGGGGAGATTGAAGGCTCCGAGGCAGGAGGCAGGAGGCAGGAGGCAGAAGGCAGGAAGCAGAAGGTTCGGAGGCAGGAGGCAGGAGGCAGGAGGCAGGAGTCAGGAGGCAGGAGGCAGGAGGCAGAAGGTTCGGAGGCAGGAGGCAGGAGGCAGGAGGCAGGAGGCAGGAGGCAGGAGGTTCGGAGGGAGGAAAGGTTGTAGAATAAACTTTTTAACCTTTTTTCTCGCTTTGGGTTATTTCTACCGCACTGCGCTAGTAGCCAAAAAGTATACTAGGAGTGTTATTTGGAATGAGGTAGGTCAGGGGTATGAAATCTTTAGGTCAAAAACAAATAATTCCAGTAACTATAGTAACCCTATTGAGTTTAACCAGTATCAACTGGCTCACGATAGCTGCGATCGCGCCTCAAAGCGCCCAAGCCTATACTGCGCAGATTGAAGTATCCCTAACTCGTCAGCCTGAGGAAAGCTATGAAAACTTGTTGCGTCGCGCCGAAGCAGTTGCCAGAGCAGCAGCACAACGTAGCTTGGATGGAGACATTTTAGTAACAGAAGTTGCAGTGACGATTACTGGGCAAAACGGAGGTGCGATCGCACCGATTTTATTATTAGAAGTTAGTCGTTCCAACTGGAAACGTCGCCCTGATCCCCAGTTGTGGGCAACTTACTTTCCCAACACTGAACTCTTATTGGGATTTACGGAGTTGAATCTAGAAACAGAACCACCCCCAGCGCCACCATCCCCAACACCACCACCTCCGGCAAGTGGTAATACCCCCTCAGCACCACCACCTCCGGCAAGTGGTAATACCCCCTCAGCACCACCACCCCCAGAATCACCCCCTCAGGAAAATGCTCCTGTTTTTCTAGATGATTAGATTTTGTGATTTATCATTTGTTATTTGTCATTTGTCCGGTAAAATTTGCTCAAATACCGTTCTGACAGACTCGTAATCAAAAGCTCCTCAGCTGCCACTCAATAATGAAAAGCTATTATTTAATTGTTATTGGAACCTTTTTTATCTCGGCACTTGCCGGTGCCAGTCTCGCTACAGCTTTACGTCACAATGTATTCAAGGAACAGCCGCTAGCAGAGAAAAGTCAAACTAAAGATAGTGCTTCTGTTGCAGCTACTACTCCGGCTATTGACAAATCAAACCAGGCAACAGCACAAACTGAAGCTAAACCGTCAGCAGACGCTCAAAAAACTCAACTCGAACAACTACTCGCTAAATCTCTAGACTTCCCAGACGAAGTTAAACCAGATAGTGAGTTTGCTCAATTTCGTCAAAGCTTGCAACAAGCTGTAAAAGAGCGGAATGTTCAGTTTCTTCAGTCAATTCTACCTCCTGAGCAAATAGAGATTAGCGGGAAAGTTGTCCCGATTGCTTCTCTCAATCTAAAGGACTCTAACAACTATTTTTGGGGTTTGCTCGAAAAAACCCTCCAAGTTGGTTGCTTTCCCTTATCTAACGAGGGTCACCCAAGGGTAGACCCTAGCACTGGTATTTGGGTGTGTAACCAAGTAGCACGAGAGTTTGCTCGTCGCTATCCCTACCCAGAAAAACAATTAGGCAATGAATATGCCTTAGATTATGTTGTACTTGTAGGGAAAAACATTCACTTGCGTGCCCAAACTAACGACAAAAGCCAAATTATCGAGTCTGTTTCTAACAAAGTTGTTAAAGTTAATCGCAGGGCTTTAGCACAACAAGTACAAAAAGATGGGAATTTAGATCCCATCAAAGGCTGGACTCCAGTAATTCTTCCCGACAATCGCCAAGGTAATGTTTACAATCGTTTTGTTTACTCTCCTCTAGCTAACCGCGCTGTCTTTGGAAAAATTAATGATAAGTGGCAGTTACTTTATATGCCAGGGGGAAAATAAATAGGGTCTGCTGAATAAGTAATGAGTAATGAGTAATGAGTAATGAGTGAAGAGTTGATTAGGGATTTCCTGGTGAAAGTACGTAATTTTTTCTCAATTATCAATTATCAATTATCAATTATCAATTATCAATTATCAACACACCGATACAACTGATTTGTATAACCATCTACAGATATTTGAGATTGAATTGCCTCCTGAGCAACACAAGTTGGTAGTTCACCTACTGGAGCGTTAAAATTCAATAACCATAAATCTAAAGGTCGGGGTAATGTAGCCAAGGCTTGTTGTAGAGTAGTAGAAGCTGAGCAATCTTTCCCTCGCCTGCTCAGACTAATACATTGGTCTTCCTGTTGATGGGCTAGAAGAAATTGCGGATTAATCGGTAAACTTGATAAATTGGCAGCATGTTGGAACTCCCAAGCAATGCTCATTATTTCACCAGTTTGAACTAGGGTATTGTGGGTAGTGGCAATGAGTAGTGGCACTGACGACTGCTGTTGCATTATCGACACCAACAAATCAGGGCGATAGTATTTTTGATAGCCAAGATTATTGATTACTGTCAGGCTACTGAGAAAACCCATTAGCCAGATAATTACTACAGTTCTTTTACCAGCAGTACCGAAAATATTGATA
>JAAHHL010000784.1 GCA_010672185.1 Caldora sp. SIO3E6
ATGGGAGGGCGTCCCAGAAAATTAGGGTAGTGAAGAGGTTAATCATGCCGCCGCAATCCCAGACATGGGTCAAGGTCACCGCGCAACGGGCCGGCATCATCGCCATCCAACCAAACGACACGGTCTACCAACGACAAGGACTGTTACCCACGAACGGGGAAGGAACCCGATACAATGAGGATTTACTCGAGCCGGTGGCTTCAATGGCAAGTATTAATGCTTGGAGAGGGTTAGTTGCTAGCAAGTTTTTGACTAACGTTGCTTTGGTAACGCTTGACTGGTATTTGGCTTCACGGTATCCGAGGTAAGACCCTAGTAATCCTACAACTGCTAAAATTAGCAGTAATTTCAAATTACGTGTTCGACGCTTTTCCCGTTTGATTCCTGCCAAGATTGCATCGTTACTTTTGGCAAGATATTCTTGATGTAAGGAAGTTGCCGCAGGTTGTTTGTTTTGTTGTTCAGCTTCTTGTAACCAGTTTTGAGCGATCGCAAACGTACTGCCTCGTAACAGCAAATCACTATTTTTACCTTTCTGCTCCCATTCGATGGCTCTTTGTAACCATTTCGTATGACTATGGACATGTTCTCTGTCTAGATCCAGGGTTCTCACCAATTCATTAAAATTGGCATTAAACTCTTGCTGATTAAAATCAATCCACTGCACCTTGGCTAACTCTGGATGCAACTCTGCTGGATTTACCTGACGATGCAACACTGTTACAAAACGCTTATTCAAGGAAGCGGCATACTCCACTTCATCCGCACAATAAGGAGAATTCACTGAACGAGGTGAGAGAATAAATACAAAATTGTCACAAGCTTTAATTCCCCGATTAATCTCCTGCTGAAAATCACTTCCCGAGGCAATACTTTCTTGGTCAAACCAGGTGGTTTTTCCCTGGATCTGTAAGCTATCATTCAGCTTTCTGGCTAAATCGGAATCGGCACGGGAGTAGGAAATAAATACATCCAACGACTCTAAAGGCGGTTGCCGCAGACTTTCAGTGATAAATTCTTCTTGTAATGATATGGGAGGATGTTGTTTCCTTATGAGTGCCACCTTCAACCAGGTCTCGGCACTCCGCAGATTATACCCCCGCAGCAGAACAGTAGGATTCTCATTTTGCCTTTTCCATTTCAGCGCCCTTGTCAACAACATCTTATGCTCGTTGTAATATGTCTCATCCTGATGTAAAATCTTTAACAGTTGGCTTTCATCGAGCAGGTAATCTTCTTCCTTGATATTATCTGTCAGGTCAATATATTGTATATCTCGTAATACCTCCGGTATGGTATTTGGCTCAGTGTCTTTTACCAGTAACGGAATAATGCGTTTGTTAAGGGATAGAGCCAAGTCTAATTCTTGCTGACAGTAAGTAGACTCGATTGACTCAGGAGAAAGCAGATAAACCAAATTGTCTGCTTGTTCAATCCCTCGGTTAATCGCTTCCCCAAAGTCTTCCCCGGTTTGAATATCCGTGAGATTCGTCCAAACCGTAATACTTTCTCGCCTCAAACTGTTGCGAATCTTCTCCATGATTGCCCTATCATAGTCAGAATAGGAGAGAAATACCTGAGTCATCAAGTTATTACCATTCTTGATACATTCAGTAATATATTCGCAATGTAAATCACTAGGAGTACAAGGGGGTTGCTCGTCTTTAAAATGTATCTGGAGCCAAGAAGTTGCTTGTTGTCTCTCTTCCCCAGTTAATAGATATCTCGTCTGTTTCTGCTGGCGCTCCCATTCCAAGGCTTTGACTAAAAATTGGGTATGTTGCTCGGCATAATCGGTATGGGAGCCGAGTAACTTAATTAAGTCGGCTAAGGATTTGTCAAAGTCATCAAGGCCCTCACGAAAGTATACCCAGTTAATCTTGCCAATTGTCGGGTGCATGTTAGGAAAACTCGAATGCAATCCTTTGGTTTGGTATGCCTCCCAATCCTCAGCTGTGCCATTTGGGTTTCTCCGTTGCCAGGTTTCTTGACTAATCTGCTCAACGTGCAGTAGAGGAATAATCCGTTTATGACACTTAATCGCTAGCTCAATTTCTTTGCCGCAGTAGGGGGAATTTACCGAATGAGGGGCAATAATAAACAGGAAGTGAGAGGACTTCTCAATACCATCATCAATCTGATGCTGGAAGTCTACTCCCAGAGGAATGTCATTAAAGTCAAACCAGACTTGGAATCCCTGTTCTGCTAAACAAGCTTGCAGTTTGGTAGCAAAGGCTTTACTGTCAGCTCGTCCGTAAGAAATGAAAGCGTCGAAAAGTTGCATTGTTTTTAAAGTATCTGCACCAGGCGAAGAGTTACGTAGTGAGATAAGTAAAAATCTCCCTAATTTAGTAGATTATTAATACAAATACTACCATTTTTGCGCTATAGCAAAACTGCGGCTCTTTCTATTGACACTAAACTTTGGACACAATTGGCTCTTTTATCTTGAACACTCACAGATAAGACGGTTTCCAGAGTCAATTACTGACTTTTTGGAGTTAGAGCTAATGGCACTCAGTTAACGCCCAAATCTAAGCTATGAGTGAGTTATGTAGAATTGAATTCCACAAAAACGAGCACAAAATAAAAACTTTTTTAATATTTATTAACAATTTTCTCATTCCCCAGACGGATGTGGTATATATTACAAGTTAAATGGAATGCGGTTTATTTTGTAAAGAAATGTAAATAATTTACCAACCTCATCGGCGGTTTAAATTTTTCTCAACCTTAAGCAGGAGTGGAATTTTAGCTAATTTTTGTTGCTCCAAATCTATAACTCGGAAAAATTCAGGAATTGCTGGTTAAACACGTCTTATAGATAGAGAACCCAAGACATAATCTGTAGTGCAGTAATCGCTTTCTTCATCTTGTGATAATCTGAACTCCAGTATTTGAAGTCTAGCAGACAAAAATCAGAACTACTGTCAATCAACACAGCGATTGCCTACGGCAGTACACCCAAGCGATCGCAAGTGCAATTCAACGAGGTGAAACCAGGCTGGTAATATGGCAAAAAATTCTTCTCAAGACGACTTAAAACAACAATTCATAGAGCTGATTGATCAGCTTGAGCTCCCAGATTTAAACAAGCAGTTTATGAAATCCCGCTGGCTAGATCAGCTATTATGGCTTGAAAAGAAGTCTGGGGGAGCAAAAACATGGTCACATCGCCTCCGCCTGACAATCATTGTTGGCGGCGTACTTGTTCCAGCTTTGGTAAGTCTGAACTTCAATAATAACCGACTCGGAGAAACTATTGGTTGGGTTACCTTTGGACTCAGTCAGTTAGTGGCGATTAGCGCCGCAGTCGAAGAATACTTTCATTTTACCGATAAATACTCTCAATATCGACAAACAGCCGAGTGTTTAAAAAGTGAGGCTTGGAAATTCTTCCAATTAAGTGGCACTTACAAACAATACCCTGACCATATGCAAGCTTATTCTATCTTTGCTTTGCGGGTTGAACGGTTTATTCAAAAAGACGTGCAAACCTTCGCTGAGATAGCTCAAGAACAGGAGAAACTAGAAAAACAGCAAGATAACCAGGTGAAAGAGCAAGACAAGCAGGGGAAAGAGCAAGACAAGCAGGGGAAAGTTTCTCCTTCGCCTAAAAAAGAGACAGTGAGTACATCGGAAACCTCCAATGTCTCAGTTTCTAAAAATGATGCGGATTTTGAGCCTCAAGAAAAAGATGATTAGTGCTTTCAAGAAACACGAGGCAGGAGGCTCCGAGGCAGGAGGCTCCGAGGCGAGGGAGGAGATAGGAGGAAAGAAGGTAGGAGGAAAGAAGGCTCCAAGGTGCCAAGGAAGGAGGTAGGAGGTAGTTTCTTTCATTCGTAGCGGGTGGCGCGCCGCCCGTGGGGCTGCTCTCGAGAAACACGAGGCAGGAGGCTCCGAGGCAGGAGGCTCCGAGGCGAGGGAGGAGATAGGAGGAAAGAAGGTAGAAGGAAAGAAGGCACCAAGGTTCATTGGAAGGAGGTAGGAGGTAGTGTTTCTTTCATTTGTAGCGGGTGGCGCGCCGCCCGTGGGGCGGCTCTCGAGAAACACTTCCTTGGGAAGTGAGGGTGTAGGGTGTAGGGTGTAGGGTATAGGGTGTAGGGAGCTGTTAGCGCAGCGGAACGAAGTTCGGGAGCTGTTAGCG
>JAAHHL010000785.1 GCA_010672185.1 Caldora sp. SIO3E6
TACATTGTCCCTGATGGTGGTGCAAGGATTTTGAGCTATTTTACCAGATTTCCTGGGACGTGTTTGGCTTGCTGCATGATTGAAACCTTTCTCTGGTATGGCTTACACACTTATACAGCAAGCCCTACCCTAAACTTTCCTGTAACTGACTCTTAGCAGTAGCCAACGCTTCTTCCAACTTACTAGCATCCCTTCCCCCTGCCTGCGCTAGATTGGGACGTCCACCGCCGCCACCGCCACAAATTTTGGCGATACCACCAATGAATTTGCCAGCTTGCAGTTTCTTCTGTTTCTGAACTTGAGGACTAAAAGCTGCTACTAAACTCACCTTGCCTTCTGCCAAAGCTGAACCCAATACTACAGCACTCTCTCCTAATTTTTGCTGCAAACGTTCAGCAGCAGTTTTCAAGCCATCGGGATCAGCATTTTCCATCATTGCTACCAGTAGATTGAATTCACCCACTGACTCAACTTGTGCTAATAATTGGTCAGATTTAGCTAAGGCAAGTTCCTGCTTGAGGGCATCTAGTTGTTTTTGAGATGCCTTGATTTCCTGCTGTAAACTAATGATACGCTCTAGTAATTCTTCTGGTTTTGCCTTAAAGCGATCGCTAAGTTCTTTGACTATTTGATCCCGCAGATTCAGATAGTCTAGCACCGCAGGACCAGCTACAGCTTCAATCCGACGGATACCGGCAGCGATACCGGTTTCTGAGACAATCTTGAATACCCCGATTTCAGCGGTATTGTCAACATGAGTACCACCGCATAGTTCCATAGAAACCCCAGGGAAATCAATTACCCGCACTTCATCACCATATTTTTCCCCAAACATCGCCACTGCTCCTTTGGCTTTTGCCTTAGCTATCGGCATTACTGCCACTTCCGCTGTATGAACTTCACTAATCCAGCTATTGACTTGTTCCTCAACTTGTTGTACTTCCTCTGGTGTTAGGGAACGGGAACAGTTGAAGTCAAAGCGCAACCGGTCAAAATCCACCAAAGAACCAGCTTGAGAGATGTCGGGGTCAACAATTAGTTTTAAGGCGGCTTGTAGTAAGTGAGTAGCGGTATGATTAGCTTGGGCACGACGACGACAAGCGCGGTCGATTTGAGCAGAAACCGTATCCCCTAACTGTAAAGTACCCCGTTCAATGGAACCAAAGTGGACAAAGAAATCCGATTCTTTCTTCACATCTTCAATGCGTACTAGGAGATTATCCCCAGATAAGTAACCGCGATCGCCAATTTGTCCCCCAGATTCGGCATAAAATGGTGTCTGCTCCAAAATTATCTGCACTGCTGTACCGGCTTCAGCAGACTCCACTGACTTACCATCTACTAACAGTACTGCAACTTTACCTGGAGATTGAGGTTGAGTGTAGCCTAAAAATTCCGTACTATGAATATGTTCAGCTAACTGATCTAAACTCTCTTGTACTGTTAAATCAATAGTTTCGTGAGCTGCCTGGGAAGTTTCCTGCTGTTTCTTCATGGCTGCTTCATAACCCGGTACATCCACCGTTAGACCTTCTTCTTCAGCAATTTCCTGAGTGAGTTCCAAGGGGAAACCGTAGGTATCGAAAAGGGTAAAGGCATCTCTACCATTGATTTGAGTCTCCCCTGCTTGCTTGACTTTTTTGATAATTTCTGCTACTAACTTTTCACCCCGTTCCAAGGTTTTCAGGAAGCGGAATTCTTCCCGTTGTAGTTCAGCAGTGATTACTGCTTCCCTCTCCCGGACATCAGGATAAGCGGATTCAGAAAGAGCGATCGCTCTTTCAGCTACCTTACAGGTAAATTCTCCCTGAATCCCAATCAATCGTCCATGACGCACTACCCGACGAATCAAACGGCGCAAGATATAACCTCTACCAATATTGGAAGCGGTAATGCCATCTGTAATCATATGGACTACTGCCCGAATGTGATCCCCAATCACTTTGAGAGAGACTTTGGTTTTCTCATCACTCTCGCTGTAATCAATCCCAGCAATTTCCCCGGCGGTTTTGATAATCGGTAAAATCAGGTCAGTTTCGTAGTTATTGGGTACTTGCTGGAGAATTTGCGCCATTCTCTCCAGTCCTAAACCTGTATCAATATTTTTGTTTTGTAAGGGGGTCCGGTTACCTTGGGCATCCTGGTTGTATTGCATAAATACCAGGTTGTAGAATTCGATAAACCGGCTACCATCTTCTAAGTCAATACTGTCATCCCCTTGTTCTGGATGAAAGTCATAGTAGATTTCTGAACAAGGACCACAAGGTCCAGTAGGGCCAGAAGTCCAAAAGTTATCCTCTTCTCCCATCCTCTGGATACGATGTGGGGGAATACCGATTTGATCCCGCCAGATAGCAAAGGCTTCGTCATCATCCTGAAACACACTGACGACGAGATTTTCCGGGGACAAACCGAATACTTCTGTAGATAGTTCCCATGCCCAAGCGATCGCTTGTTCCTTAAAATAATCCCCAAAGCTGAAGTTACCCAGCATCTCAAAAAAGGTATGATGCCTTGCTGTGCGTCCTACATTCTCAATATCATTAGTACGCAGGCACTTTTGGGAAGTGGTAGCGCGGGGAAATTCTGGAGAACGCTGTCCCAGGAAAATCGGTTTAAAGGGTAGCATTCCCGCAATTGTCAGCAGCACGGTGGGGTCTTCTGGTACTAGAGAAGCGCTAGGAAGCCACTTGTGTTCGTGCTGAATGTAGAAATCCAGGAACTTTTGCCGGATTTCGCTACCGCTAAGGAACTGGGGGGATTTAGGCATAGTCATTTGTCAAGTGTCATACTCGCTACGCGAGAAGCAAGATAGGTCATTAGTACAAAGGACAAGTGACTAATAACAAAGGACGCTTGTATCCCACGAATTGCATTACGTGGGATGAGCTTAACCTCTTGTGTCACTCTCCGAAAACTTTTCAGCTAGAGCTTATCCATGCTCTATCAATTTTATCTCATCCCAGATTGCTGATTTAACGAATTGGACAGAACATCTATGACTGAAGTTACCCTTCGCGGTTTGGAAGTCTCCGACTGGCAAGATATTGCCGAAATTTATCTTTCTCCTAAATGTTTATTTTTTGCTTCACAGCTACCATATCAATCCCGCCAAGATTTCCAACAACGAACGGAAAAGATTGTAAGAGAAGGATATGGGTTAGTGGCAGTTGTGGGAGGAAAAGTGATCGGGATAGTAAATCTCACTTTATTCAAAGGCAGTCGTTCCCATGTCGGAAAAATCAATATAGCTGTACGAGATGATTATCAAAATCAGGGCATTGGGTCCCAACTTCTCGAAGCGATTATCGATGTAGCCGAAAAATGGCTTAATCTCCAACGATTGGAGTTAGGGGTATATTGCAACAACAATAGAGCGATCGCGCTTTACAAGAAATACGGTTTTGAGATAGAGGGAACGCTGAAGAAATCTGACTTTCGTGATGGCATTTACATTGATGCTTATTTCATGGCAAGAGTTCGAGATGAGTACTAGTATACTGATAAAATTGTCACATTCTTGTGGACTCGTTGGATGGAATGGCCACTAGATTACGAACCAGTGGAAGTCCACGCCAATCTCTTGATTTTTGCCACTCAATGGTGTGCAAATAATCGCTCCTGGTTGGGTTTTCTCGATCACCTCTTCCAGCAGGTGAGTTGGATAGCTATCTTGTAGAACAATAACAAAGCCACCAATTCCCCAGATAGCAAGCATGGCAACGACATTTTGGGCTACTTCCATGAACAACTCGTCAATCCGCTTGCCAAGACGGGATGCATAAGTTTGTTCATGGAGCAACCGCCCCCGTATAATCGATGGCTTTTTTTCTGTCTCAGAAATCACTGGTTCTTGTTCTATCGCGCATACACACAGGGGTATATCCGGTGACTTACCTGTGATTAATTATTAAGGGTTTTCTCAACAGCTAACTTCAAACCCCGACCGTAATTGGAATCTTTGTAGTTCTTTTACCATTCTTGCTTCCATATCCCTCGGTTCCATATCCGTCGTAGTCCAATGTTTCTCCATTTGGTGTGAGGGTTTGGTAGAAAACATCTTGAACATGGTTATTTTCATCAGCGACTAATACTCGTGCTTGGTGACCTTTACGCATAACTTCCGCTCGATCACACTGTTC
>JAAHHL010000786.1 GCA_010672185.1 Caldora sp. SIO3E6
TTGCTCTCCATCTGCCTCTATGTCTGGTTTAAGCGAAGCCGGATTGATGGGAGTGAGGATACGTTGGTTAAGCACTACAGCCAGAAGACGAGGCGCTTGGCTCTTGTTGGCTTGTTTGCTGTGGCATTGTTGATGGTTTTGAGTGGTGGAGGTTGGAATCGTTGGCATAATCTTCAGAAACATCAGATTGTGGTGTTAGTTGCAGACTTTAAGAACCTGCAATCCGAAGATCGGGGAGTGGAAGAGAGTATTATCGACCAACTTGGGAATGCCTTAGCAGAATACGATGATGTGAAGCTTCAGGCACTAAAAGAGGAAATTACTGCCCAGGAAGGTAGTAAGGTTGCTCGTGCTAAGGGAAAAAAGCATCATGCAGATATTGTGCTGTGGGGTTGGTATGAGGAGTCTAAAACCAATATTAAAGTGACTGTTAAGTTTGAAGTCTTAGAAAAACTTCATTACTTGTCCTCAGTTGAGACAAAACCATTAATTCAGCCGATTGCCAAGTTGGATAATTTTGAGATTCAAGCTCAACTATCAGAAGAAATGAGCTACTTGACGCTGTTTACTATTGGCGTAGTCAGATATGAGGCACAGGATTATGAAGATGCAATTGCAAGATTTACTAAAGCGCTAGAATTTGTACCGGATGCTGAGCAAGCAATTGCGCAGGATACTGATACTGCCCTCCACGCACTTTACTTGTATCGCGGAGATGCTTATCAGTTCCAAGAAACGCAGCATCATACCACTTACTACAACAAAGCACTTGGTGAACAGATGTTTGTTGTACTGACTGATGAGGATACCTACTATAATAAAGAAAAACTAGAACAAGCTATTGCTGATTACACTCAATCCATTAAAATTTATCCTAAGTTTGCTGTTGCCTACAACAATCGTGGACATGCCTACCACCATAAAGGAGAATTAGACCAAGCTATCTCTGACTACACTCAAGCCCTTAAAATTTATCCTAAGTATGCTAAAGTCTACAATAATCGTGGGCTTGCCTACTCTGAAAAAGGAGAATTAGACCAAGCTATCTCTGACTACAATCAAGCTCTTAAAATTTATCCTGAGTTTACTGGTGCTTACAACAATCGTGGGCTTGCCTACTCTGAAAAAGGAGAATTAGACCAAGCTATCTCTGACTACAATCAAGCTCTTAAAATTTATCCTGAGTTTACTACTGCCTACTACAATCGTGGGAATGGCTACTATAAAAAAGGAGAATTAGACCAAGCGATCGCTGATTACACTCAATCCATTAAAATTTATCCTAAGCAGGCTGAAGCCTACAACAATCGTGGAGTTGCTTACTATAAAAAAGGAAAATTAGACCAGGCGATCGCTGATTATACCCAAACCCTCAAAATTAATCCTAAGTTTGTTGCTGCCTACCACAATCGTGGAGTTATTTACTCTGAAAAAGGAGAATTAGACCAGGCGATCTCTGATTACACCCAAGCCCTCAAAATTAATCCTGATAATGCTATTACCTACACTAAACGTGGGATTTTATACTCTGAAAAAGGAAAATTAGACCAAGCTATTGCTGATTTCAACCAAGCCCTCAAAATTAATCCTAAGTTTGCTCTTGCTTACACCAATCGTGGATATGCCTATTCCAAATTGGGAAACAAGCAAAAAGCCACTCAGGATTTAAAAAAGGCTGCAAAACTATTTGCTGATCAAGGAGATACTTTTCAACAGCAAATAGTATTAGCGCTACTGAATAAACTATATAGCGATCCTAAATAGGATGCAATAATTGAGAGGATTGAAACCCAGGTATAGTAAGGATCTCTTTTCGGAAAATTACCACAACCTATTTAGAATTACTATAGCAAGATTAAAGATAGGATTTAGGTCAGTTACAATATCTGTGCTCGAACTTGGGACTTTATATATGGGCACACACTTTCAGAATTTAGAATGGAGGATACATTTCCGCACATTTGTAGGGGCGGGTTTAGGGTTACCTTTGACCCATTTGGCGATAACTTGACTACAAAACCCGCCCTGCCGCTAACGCATTTGCCGATAACCTTACAACAAAACTCGCCCAATCGATAACTTGGGAAATGTGTAATTTAGACGATTGGGTGAAAACGATTGTACCCGTAATGCGGTGCGTTACGCTTCGCTAACACACCCTACAAAGGGACTCTATATGTTCGCACATTTTTCCATTGTAAAATAATACCACAAAATAAGAATATGTGATATCAAATCTGATGAGAGCTAGACGACAAAATAGAAACCGATTAGAGAATTAATTGATGTTGGGTTTAGACAGAATTACATTTAATCCGCGCATCATGGCTGGACAAGCTTGTATTCGGGGAATGCGTGTTCCGGTTTCGTTGATTTTAAATTTAGTGGCAAATGGTAAAACAGTAGAGGAAATTATCGAAGATTATCCTTACAGCGGTTCCCGCTGCAATGAGGTACACCTGAATCAGTTATCAAGATTGGATAGATTTCTTCCTCGTCATTTTTACTGTACCTCGTAACAGCGGGAAGCGCTGTATTTAGAAGCCGAAGATATTCAACAGTCCTTGCTGTATGCTGCGGAAATTTAGCAGCAGGGGCAATTATTTCTGTAAGCGATCAATCATTCCGGGTAAGGCGCTTGCCGATATGAGTGGAGGATTAGGCTTGGGCGGGTTTTGATCCCAATATTTGGGTTAAATGGTCTAGATTTTTCCTAAACACGCCCCTACGAATGGGTGATAATATTGGGAAGTTGGATAACAGTCTTTAGGAAAATGCGCACACTCTATAATTAATATGATGGTGGTGCGATCGCTAATTTACCATTTTTGCCGATCTGTTTTATATCTTTTCTCAATAGGCAGAAAGTCCCATCTCGGCTCATTACTTATCATACTTGTCCCGAAACTTTTGGATAGTAGCTTTGAGCTTCCCCTTCAGCTGCGGTGGATTTTCCATTACAGACAACAATAACTCGCGATCGCGGTTTGATAGAACTAGCCTTTCAGAGATTTTTGACATCTTAGCTCTCTAGTTTACTTAATTCAAAGTCTAGCTATTCTGGCGACAATGTCCACACATAGCTTAAGGTGTTGAGAAAGGCCAAGTCAACGAGCGATCGCTTTCTCTTGTAGGTGAGGAGTAGGGGTGAAGCATTGGCGCTAGTATCTTGCCTATTTGATTGTGATCTTTCTTCGACAATGCTTCACCCTCCGGTAATTTGCGCATTGGTTGTGTTAACTGGGGAATGTTGTTGGGCGGGTTTTGATACCAATACTTGGGTTAAATGGCCTAAATTATCCCTAAACCCGCCCCTACGAATGGGTGAGAATGTTGGTAAATTGGATAGCAGTCCTTTTGAAAATGCGATCGCTTGCTTCTTGTAGGGGTGAAGTATTGGCACTAGTATCTTGACTATTAGATTGTGATCTTTCTTCGACAATGCTTCACCCTTCGGTATATTTGCGGGGATTGGTTGTGTTAACTGGGGAAAGGTGTTGGGCGGGTTTTGATTCCAAGATTCGGGTTAAATGGCCTAAATTGTCTCTAAACCCGCCCCTACGAATGGGTGAGAATATTGGTAAATTGGATAGCCGTCTTTAGAAAAATGCGCAAACTCTATGATTAATATGATGGCGGTGCAAGCAGCTTCGCTGGTGCCCTAGGCAATCGCTGTAGAGTTGTCAATTTGTAGGGGCGGGTTTAGGGTCACCTTTAACCCATTTGGCGATAATCTTAACAACAAAACCCGCCCTGCCGCTAACGCATTTGGCGATAATCTTAACAACAAAGCCCGCCCAAACGATAACTTGGGGAAGGTGTAATTTAGGCGATTGGGTGAAAATGATTGTACCCGTGATGCGGTGCGTTACACTGCGCTAACACACCCTACAAAGGGACTCTATATGTGCGCACATTTTTCGATTGTACAATAATACCACAAAATAAGAAGATGTGATACCAAATCTGATGAGAGCTAGACTACAAAATGGAAACCGATTAGAGGATTAATTTATGTTGGGTTTAGACAGAATTACATTTAATCCGCGCATCATGGCTGGACAAGCTTGTATTCGGGGAATGCGTGTTCCGGTTTCGTTGATTTTAAATTTAGTGGCAAATGGTAAAACAGTAGAGGAAA
>JAAHHL010000787.1 GCA_010672185.1 Caldora sp. SIO3E6
CCAGAACGTTGGAGCAGTCCTTCTAAGGTACTAGAATCTTCCCTCAGCAATAGGTCTAATTCCACTTGATCGATCAAACTTTGCCGCCAACGGTCTAAATTATGTTCTACGGCAACCCTGGAGTCAGTAGCAAGTCGCAGTCGCCTAGCTAAAGAACGACTGATTGCCCAAGCCATATGAGGAGATAGAGCTAGTACACTGTTAAAGTCTTTCTGGTTAAGTTGGTACAACTCCATAGGAGTACGGGCGATAACCGTAGCAGAACGAGGTTCTCCTGTCAACAGTGACATTTCGCCGAATACTTCCCCCGGTTTCATGGTATTAACCAATTTCCGGTCTTTGATCACTTCGGCTTCACCATTGACAACCATATAAAAGTGATCTCCTGGCTCTCCCTCTTGACAAATTATGTCTCCGGGTTGAGCAAAAACTGGTTTGAGGAAAGGCACAATTGCCTGTTTTTCCCCCTCTGAAAGGTTTTGTATGACCTCAATATGAGCAATACGGTTGAGAATATCCGAAGTTTGTTCTTGGCGATGTTCAAACAGGTAACGGCGACTAGAGGCAGGTTTGCGCAAGAATCCACCGTGCTGGTCAATATATTCTGTTAAACCAGTAAAGAGGATACCACCGAGTAAAAAACCCAGTAGGAGAGGCAAAAAACCGCTATTTTGATATGCAGGTAGAGTAATTTCAAAAGCGATCGCGGAGAGCAAAGTCCCACTACCAAACGCCATAATGGCAGCAGAAATAGTTCTGTTCGGTTGCCAAAAAACACCGACGCAGGCTCCTAAGGCTAAACTAGAAGCTCCCAAAACCCCTTGTAACAAGGCTGTAGTTGACGTAGTTGACATAGGCAAACCGAAGACAAGAAAAGTTGCCAGCTTGATCTAGGCTAGTGGTTAATTATGGTAATGACCTCTATCCTTCTACTCTCTCCTTTTTATATAAACTTAGAAATTATAAATTGATGAAATAAAGTAAATCACTAAAGGCTCCTAAGGAGCGCTTGACACCCCCAATTGAATAGGAGAAACAATTCCCCATTCCCAATTCCCAATTCCCCATTCCCAATTCCCAATTCCCCATTCCCAATTCCCCATTCCCTAGTTTATCGAGAGGTAGAGGGTGTCACTGGGGACCTAAACCTGGTACATTTACCGAGTATCGGCAAGCACAGTTTATGTTATTGAGCAAGATATGAACAAGACAGAGCCAGAAGCAGTTAAACAGACACAGACCGAGCCAGAGACAGAAAAAGCAAAAAAGCCAGAGAGGGTATTGGTTGTAGGCGGTGACGGTTACTGTGGTTGGGCAACTGCACTCTACCTTTCCAATAGAGGTTACGAAGTCGCTATCATGGATAGCTTAGTACGCCGTCATTGGGATATGGAATTGTGCGTTGAGACTCTCACTCCTATTGCACCGATTCAGCAGCGCCTTCAGCGGTGGCAGGATCTCACTAGTAAATCGATTGATCTGTTTGTTGGAGATATCAATAATTACGATTTCCTCAGCAAGGGGATGAATCAGTTTCAGCCAGATACAATTGTTCACTTTGGTGAGCAACGCTCAGCTCCCTTCTCGATGATTGACCGTGAACATGCCGTACTAACTCAAGCTAACAATGTCATCGGGACACTGAATATACTATACGCCATGGCACAAGATTTTCCGGATTGCCATTTGGTCAAACTGGGAACTATGGGTGAGTACGGTACTCCCAATATTGATATTGAGGAAGGCTATATCAAAATTCAACACAATGGGCGCGAGGATACCCTACCTTATCCGAAGCAACCGGGCTCTTTTTACCACTTAAGTAAAGTCCACGATAGCCACAATATTCACTTTGCCTGTAAAATCTGGGGTTTAAGGGCAACAGATCTCAATCAGGGGGTTGTCTATGGAGTCCTGACCGATGAAACTGGCATGGACGAACTATTGATTAACCGCTTAGACTATGATGGTGTCTTTGGTACAGCCCTCAACCGTTTCTGTATTCAGGCTGCTATCGATCATTCTCTGACAGTTTATGGCAAAGGTGGTCAAACTCGTGGCTTTTTAGACATTCGAGATACAGTGCGCTGTGTGGAAATTGCGATCGCTAACCCAGCTAAATCTGGTGAATTCCGTGTCTTCAACCAGTTTACTGAAATGTTCAGCATCGAGGATTTGGCAACAATGGTGCAGAAAGCTGGTAAAGATATGGGATTGAAGGTTAACATTGCTCATCTTGAGAACCCTAGAGTTGAGCTGGAAAAACACTACTTTAATGCCAAAAATACCAATCTGTTAGATCTTGGTTTACAGCCTCACTATCTCTCAGACTCTCTGCTGGATTCCTTGCTGAACTTTGCCACTAAGTACAAGCACCGTGTAGATCAAAAGCAAATCCTGCCTAAAGTTTCTTGGCGGCGATAACTGAGCAGACAATAGACAAGGGGCATTGGTGACAAGTTAAGGCAAAATCGTCGTTGTCAAGGGAAGGTCGAAGGTCGAAGGTCGAATGGAGAAGATCGAAGGTCGAATATAGATTTTTTTGTCCAAAGTCCAATTCCATATATAGGGTCTTTTTTAGTTCCAAACACCATATCTGGGAGTTGACAAAAGGTACGACCCTTTAACTTGTCACCATTGGACGAGGGGCAATAGGTCTTGCTATTGCTACCCTTTGTCTTTTAGAGATAGTATCTGAACCGATTGAATGAAGCTACGACAGACAATTCTCTTACTGTTAGTGGTGCTACCTGGTTTCGCTGCTTCTGCTGCGAGTGCCTACTACTTATTTCCCGAGTGGATAGCCTTAGAAGCCGCCTACCAATCTTACCAGGAGCTGGCTCAATCGACCTCATCAACAATACGTGACTTGTCCATTGCCCAAGCAGCGGAGCAAAGACACAGAGTAAATTGTTTTGCTGAAGGAGTAGGAGTCTTGTTAGGTAGTGTAATTGCCGCTATTGGTATTCACGGAATCTGTACTCCAGATTAAAAGTTCAACGAATTCAACTTCCTGCGGGAAAGGCAACGATTCTCTGCTCTCTGTATACTACGGGTACAAAAAACTAACACCTAACCCCTAAAACCTAACACCTAACAATGCACATAGCTCTATTAACCGAAACTTTTTTACCCAAAGTTGATGGCATCGTGACTAGGCTGCGCCATACAGTCGAGCATTTGCAGCGTAATGGCGACCAAGTGCTAATTATATCCCCAGATGGTGGGTTGACAGAATACAAAGGAGCAAAAATTTACGGGGTCTCCGGTTTCCCACTACCTATGTATCCGGAGTTGAAACTATCACTGCCACGACCCTCTATTGGTGTAGCTTTAGAAAATTTTAAACCAGACTTGATTCATGTGGTTAATCCAGCGGTATTGGGTTTAGCTGGTGTGTACTATGCTAAGACGATGCAGATTCCCTTAATAGCTTCTTACCACACTCACTTACCCCAGTACCTTCAACACTACGGACTAGGAATGCTGGAACCTGTCATGTGGGAATTAATTAAGGCAGTTCATAACCAAGCTGAGCTGAATTTATGTACCTCAACGGCAATGGTAGACCAACTCAGAGGACATGGTGTAGAAAGATTGGATTTGTGGCAACGGGGAGTAGATACAGAGACTTTTCAACCTGAACTAGCATCCCTAGAAACGCGATCGCATCTTTCTCAGGGACATCCAGAAAGTCCCTTACTCCTTTATGTGGGACGGCTTTCTCCGGAAAAAGAAATTGAGCGCATCAAACCGGTGCTAGAAGCCATTCCCGGTGCTCGTCTAGCATTAGTTGGTGATGGACCTCATCGCAGTGCTTTAGAAAAACATTTTGCTGACACACCGACTCACTTTGTTGGTTACCTTACCGGTAAACCATTGGGTTCAGCCTTTGCTTCTGCTGATGCCTTTATCTTTCCCTCAAGAACCGAGACCTTAGGATTAGTGCTCTTAGAAGCAATGGCAGCAGGTTGTCCAGTAGTTGCAGCACGCTCTGGAGGCATTCCCGACATTGTAACAGATGGCGTTAACGGCTACCTGTTTGAGCCCACAGATGACCAAGGCTCGATCGTTGCTACCCAACGTCTGCTAGAGAAGCCAGAGGAACGAGATAGCTTACGCCAAAATGCTAGGA
>JAAHHL010000788.1 GCA_010672185.1 Caldora sp. SIO3E6
TAATGTGTACCACTCATTGGTACACATTAGACAACTATTGCTCATTTAATTTGTTTGAGATGGGATGGGTTACAGAACCATCCCATTTTTTTTATGTGAGTTGGGGAAAAATTCGGCGAAAGTAAAGCAGCCGATGAAAGCTACTCCACAAATAAAAAACTACTCGAATTTGCGGAGAACTTGCGTTCCAAAATCACCTTCAAAGCGTAAAGAGTCCCCATTAAATTCAACTTGAATTTCTAATTTTTCATTACACGAAGTTATTTCTTCTCCTCGCGAGTATTCAATAGGGCTACCAGTAAAGACATTTCCATTTAAACTTCCTTTGTATTTAAAGGCCATGGTTCCATAATCTTTGACATTAACAGAATACACCATAATATCAGCATCTTGAAAGTAAGAAATACTTTGACTTCCAGTAATTACCGAGTACTTTTTTTCGTTACATTTGTCTAATAATTTTCCTTGATAACTACCAGTGTAATAACCGGTATATCGACTTTTTTGTTTGATACGTCTTATTCTTTGCTCAGTATTTATTAGTTTTTTTGTTAGTTCATCTTTTTCCGATTTTAATTGCTGATTTTGCCCAGTCAATTTAAAAATTTTATCTTGAAAATTTTTAGTTTTAAACTCAAATTTTTCTATTTCATCTTTAAGCTCTGCAACTTTACGATAAGGAACATTTGAATTAAAAATTATAGAATAAACAACGAAAATAATTAAAACCAAACCCAAAGTTGACAATGAAAGGTCAGATAGTAACTCAGATGTCAAAACTTCACTTTTATTTCGCTTGCGCTTTTTCATAAATAAGCTTGATATAAAACGACAAATCCCACAATGAATGCTGCGACCAAAACTATAATAAAAAATACGAGTAACGCTGTTAAGCGATTAAGACCAATAACAGTTTTGTTTAAGTCAATTAGCAATTTATCATGATGGCTAATATTTACAGATTGACTCAATTTTTCAATATGTCGAGTAATTCTCATTTCTAAACTTTTAGTAAGTGAGTTCATGCCTTCTGAAGCTTGCATCATGTTGTCAGTGTATTTGTTTAAAAGAAAATCAATTTGTTGGGATTTATCAACAAACATTTTCAAATCTCGATTAGCAGTCGATAAATTTTCCAATTCCCTCTGCCATGCCTGCTTTTGTAACTTTGGCAAATATTCAAGCTCAGTTACAAATCTAATATTATCGAGTAAATCTTCAATTAAATTGTTAGTCGAGTGACTGAGTATTTTGAGAAATAATCCACCAAGAACAGCACCAGCTAAAGTGGTGATAAATGCGCTTGACATCCCAGATAAAGCATTACCTAATCCCGATAGCGAAGCTGTCATATTGGGAGGCTCAGCTATATCGGTAGACTGCATATTAGCCCTAATCCCATCAATTGCCTCTGAAAGACCGCTCATCGATAAAGTTAAACCAAGTAAAGTCCCTATCATTCCCAAAGTAATCAGCAAACTAGCAAAAAGCTGTACCCAATTTTCTTTTCTACTCAACCTATTTTCGATTATTTCTAGCAAAAAATCTTGGTCAAATTGCAAGCTTTTTGTTGCTGCTTTCTCCAGGTTTTTAAGATGCTGCTTGAACAAACTAGAGTCAGCTCCAGAAGGATTAACATTGGCAAATTCCCACTTAATTTTAATCGTATTGATAATATTGATTAACAATGCGATTAAAAATAAAGCGATAATTGCAAATGTAATTCTGGTCTGATCTGTGTAGTCGTTGGTGCTGTTTGAGTCACTGTTTACTCTAATCCAATAAGCGATCGCTGCAACTGAGATGACTGAAGAAGCTGCCAACCAGAAGAGCCACAGTAAAAAATCTTTACTAGTAGAGCGCATAAAATATAATGAATTCACCATATTTTGTCAAGGAGTTTCCAGAATTTTAGATTTTAAAGCAACTAACATAGAGTCGCTTCATAATCAAAAAAAGTTCCCGGAGAAAATTTAATGTGAAGTTACGTTAAGCATCTACCTATAGGGATAGGTTGCGCTAACCAAAGACGGCTTTGGGTGGGTTTTGCTCCCAATATCCTGGTCAAATGAGATAAATTATCCTATGATTTTATCTCCAGAGTGTGTTGCGGTAGGTTGGGTGGAACGTTTACGCCAAGCGACACTGCCATATTGTTGACAAATTAAACCTTCTAACTCGTGTTCGATATCTTCTAGCCAACCAAGCAAAACACTTATATTCTTGAGAGCTTGGGCTAGTAACTGTGTATCCAGTGTCGGCTAAGTTAGGATAACGTAATTCTAAATGTATTGCTGCTTCCTTTGCCATCAGTAGTTTAGACAATGTAACCCTGTTGCTTACCCCAATTTAACCATGCTTCTGCCATTTGTTTAACTTTACCTCTCTGTTCAGGCTGTACTGGGTTTTCTTGGGTAATTTGACGTAGAGCAGGAAGCCAGTAAATTGGGTTTTGACGTAAATCTTCCAATAACAAAGGAATTACAGCTTGTCCCATACTGACAATTTTTTGATAGGCAGGATGTTTGGACATTTCAACAGTAGATGACATACCTTCTACTTCTTGAATCCACTGAGATGCAAGATTGGCAAATTCCTCTTTTAATTCTTGATTATTGTGTTCTTTAGTACTTATTCTCATATTTCATCATCTGTCGTTTCGAGCGCATAAGCTAGATAGTAACAATAAACTTAAGATTCAATCCTGAATCTTTGCTAGAGGAGATCGCCTATTTCATCTACTCTCTCCAAATCTCCGTGTTTTGTGCGTCTTTTTCAAGTTATACCAAATCCGGTAAGTGGATTGCAGAACAGTTAGTAGTAACGACGAGAGTCAATGATATCGCATCTGTGCTCACGGGGTGACAAGACAATTGAAAAGCAGGCAGGGTCTGGGGTGTGGGGAAAATATGCATGTACGTAGGGAGCAGGTGAATTTTGTAAGAACACAATTTCTTTACTTAGTAGTGCCGAAAATTTGTTTGTACTTTATAATATCTTTACTAAGGGAAGCAAGTTTTGTAGTAGTCAGAGCATCTGCACAATCAATCTGCACAATAGTCAATCCTCAACTCCAAAAGAAAGAGTGATGTAAGACACTCCTAGTCAAATCACAAAATTCTTTGAGAGAAAAAGCCGATAAGTCCAGTAAATTGAAGGACTACAGCCGACGCCACAAAATATAGTTGATTCAAATCACTAATTTTTAAGATCCACATCACACCTCAAGTTGATCTGGATCAACCATTCTTATGAGTAAGAATACCTGTTTTACCGACTCAGGTCACAGCAGCTCGCAGATAAATCACTGAGGATTGAGATCGGTAAGACTATAACTCATCTTGTTTTACGCCAAGAATGAGCAAATTATATGACGTATAAGGAGTTGTAATGTGTTATTCATCTGAATCGCAGATATATATTTAGCAATAGCTATTGGGAATTACTTCCTCCAATCGAAGGATGTCACAGTATTATTTGAGTAAGTATCCTGGTATCTTAAATAACAAAATGACTTCAGGGTTTTTGCTTAAAGCCATAATTATAATTCATTAAGCCCAAGTCGAGCTTTGCGATACTTTCAGAACTTCTGCATCTATCTGGCAAAGGCATCTCAAATTTGTAAGACTAGCTCAAGTTCCCTTGAGTTGCTCGTCTAAAAACCAAAGTGATGCTTTTGTTTTTTTATGAAATTACGTAAGACACGACATACAATTGTATTACAAAAGTAACCATCCCAGAGAAATGAAAGTAGTAAGCTAGTCATTCCGGCTCCTTCACTTCAACTCTTGTGCAGATGGGACACCACCAGGGTCATCTCTACTTTTCCGCTTCAATCTCATTCTTTGGTGAATGTGGTGTTTTTTAGGTACTAGCGCTATGCATTCCTTTAACTCAGAAAAAAAATCCACTAATCTGGAACTAAGCGATTCTAACTATATCTCTAGTGAAGAATTACGCAAGTTTAACCTGGATAATCAACTCATACAATTGGGACTACTTTTAGCTCGAACTTGGAAAGATAATCATCCTGAGGCTCAAGCAGGTTCAGAAACTGATATAGATGAGTGCATATTGGCTGTGGCGATTGAAATGACTATAGCTGGTGAAGCAGTTGGAGGCTCAATGGGTGCA
>JAAHHL010000789.1 GCA_010672185.1 Caldora sp. SIO3E6
TGCAGATATTCCGAAAACTTGATTATTGGATGTCTACGAGAGCCAGAAGGTATGCCCAAAGAATGCATCCCAAGAAAAGTCAAGGCTGGCGTAACTACAAATATTGGGGAAGATTCAACAAAGAAAGGAATGACCATTGGGTGTTTGGCGACAAGCGCTCTGGTCAATATCTACTCAAGTTTAGTTGGTTTAATGTTATGAGGCACACTATGGTGAAAGGTGATGCCTCACCGGATGACCCCCATTTAAAAGTATACTGGGAGTTAAGAAGGAAGAGAAAATCTTCTCAATTAATTCCAAGTTACCAGAGGCTAGCCCGAAGGCAAGAGTACAAGTGTCCTGTTTGCTCCGAATCGCTATTCAATGGCGAACCTTTAGAGAAACACCACATCATTCCTCGTGCTCAGGGTGGTGACGACAGTTACGACAATTTGGAATTGATGCATTATTTCTGTCACCAACAGTTACACTTAGTAAGGCAACAGTCTGAAGGCAAGGTAGTTGTGCCCAATTGCCAGCAAACAATACGCTCAGTAGGACGCGAGTCTGAAGACGAGGTATTGAGTCTTTGGTAGCGTCGGATTTGCATTAGCCGGATGCTTGGTAACTTGCTTGTCCGGTTAGTCGGGGGGAAGGGGATAGTGATATCCCTGCCCTACCCTATAAACCCTCAATTAGACGCCCTTAAACTTCCTAGGAGGAAGTTGACTTTACAAACCAATTCCTCTGAACGGGGATGGAAACCTTTCTTGGGAGTCTCAGACTTAGAGGACTTAGTCTCAGACTTTACAAACCAATTCCTCTGAACGGGGATGGAAACCGGCAGAACTCCGCATGACAGTCTATGATAGACTGTTGACTTTACAAACCAATTCCTCTGAACGGGGATGGAAAAAAGAGCCTGCTAAGCTGATGTGCAGCTAAAGTGAACAATGCGAAAATTTGAAATAGTTGTAGTGCGTTCGCGTAGCACAAACATCTTGCTCGCTAGTAGGGAACTCTTAACAGGCAACAGTGATAAGATTTGACTGTTTGGTGTATTGTTTTCATTTATTAAAAACAAGGAAGATTGCGGCAATATGCGGTAATCTATACAGAGGTCGATAAGATTACCCGATGAAATTATCCGATTATGCTCTCATCACTTGGCAATGAAAACAATGAGACTGGTTGAGAAGCACGTAGTTCGTAAATATTCTCGAGCAGGTAAAGAGATTGATGAGTTGGCATTCAAGTCGAAAAATCTTTACAACCGAGCTAACTACGAAATTCGTCAACACTTCTTTAACACCAATCAAATCCTCAACTACAACTCTATGGCATCTCGGATGCAAACAGAGGAGTCTTATTGTGCTTTACCCCGCAAAGTCTCTCAACAAGTTCTGCGGTGCTTGGACAGAAATTGGAAAGGGTGGAAAGAAGCTAATAAGGCATACCAGAAAAACCCTCTCTTATTCAAGGGCAAGCCTAAACTTCCCAAGTACAAAGATAAAGAGAAAGGGCGTAATCTACTGGTTTACACCATCCAGGCTATTAGTAAAAAAGAGATCAAAAAAGGATGGATTAAGCCATCGGGAACAAACCTGATGATCTCTTGCCGCAAGCAGGATATCAAGGAAGTAAGAATTGTGCCTCGCCTTGATTACTATATGGTGGAGGTGATCTATGAGCAACCCATTGAGCAGTTGGTTAGCGGAGAAGGGGTAGCAGGTGTAGATATTGGACTCAACAACTTAGCGGCTGTAACTTCAAATCGATTAGGGTTTAAACCCTTCGTGATTAACGGCAGACCGGTTAAGTCAATCAACAATTATTACAACAAGAAAAAAGCCTTACTGCAATCTCAACTGAATGGAAACAGGAAAACGTCAAAAAAAATGAGCGCGTTTATCAACCAAGCGAGGATTTAAGATTGACGACTATCTCCATAAGTCCAGTCGGTTAATTATCAATCAGTTAGTGGAAAACAACATCCAAACTCTGGTGATTGGGAAAAACGAGAACTGGAAGCAGGGAATCAATATCGGGAAGGTTAACAACCAGAACTTTACGAGCGTTCCCCATGGAAGATTGATCGAGATGTTGAGCTATAAAGCTGAACTGGTGGGCATAAAAGTCATCATCACCGAAGAATCTTATACGTCGGTGGCTAGTTTTCTAGATGGAGATTTGATACCTGTGTACGGAAGCAATGAGGCTTCATGTGTAAAATTTAGCGGTCGTCGTGTGAAGCGTGGGTTGTACTGTTCTCAAAAAGGCAGAAAATTCAACGCCGACATCAACGGCAGTTACAACATCATCCGCAAAGTAGTCCCAGATGCTTTTAGCAACGGGATAGAGGGTGTAGTAGTTCACCCAGTCAAGATTACTCTGGCAAACTAATTTCCGCGTTTTTCCGCAAAATTAGGAACTATTGGAATGGATGGTTCTGATTAACCAAATTCAAGTATTTATGATGCATAGTACAAGATGTGAGTAAAAACCTTCTTCCCTCCTGCCTCCTGCCTCCTGCCTCCTGCCTCCTGCCTCCTGCCTCCTGCCTCCTGCCTCCTGCCTTCTGCCTCCTTACACTAATTACTGGCTGTGCTACTGCTGACTTGCCGCCAGAAACATCTCCTTCTCCTCAATCGGCAACTTCTGAGCCAAACCCTAGCAAAAACTTAGAACTAGTAAAAAATCTAGACAATACCAACCCAACTACTCAAGAGCAAGTTGAGCAATATATCAACAAACTAGCTGTTCAAGGAGCCACCAAGAGTAACCAAGGAGTCTGGATACAAACTAGTGATACCTTGTTAGCCAATTACCAGGGTACTGTACCTCAACCTGCTGCTTCCATTGCCAAAGTCGCAACTACCCTCGCCGCTTTGCAAACTTTTGGTGCAGACCATCAGTTTGTTACCCTAGTGGGAGCAACTGGAGCGATCGCAAATGGAGTTTTACAGGGGGATTTGGTAATTCAAGGAGGGGAAGACCCCTTTTTCGTCTGGGAAGAAGCAGTTGCTGTAGGAAATCTCCTCAATCAGCTGGGTATCAAGCGGGTAACGGGTAACTTGGTAATCACTGGCAAGTTTTATATGAACTTTCAGTTTGACCCGATGGCCTCAGGAAATTTACTCAAGCAAGGATTAAATGCTAAGACATGGCCTAAGGAGGCAGAAACTCAGTATCAAACTTTACCTACTGGAACTCCTCAACCCCAGGTAGAAATAGAGGGTTCTGTTGTGGTTTCTCCTACTACTCCTAGTAATGTGCAACCCCTAGTACGTCACTATTCTTTCCCCCTAGCTGAATTGCTCAAAAAAATGAATCTCTACAGTAATAATGTCATGGTAGAGATCCTAGATAATGCTGTCGGTGGTACAGCAGTAGTGGCACAAAAGGCAGCTGATGCGGCTGGAGTCCCCCTAGCCGAAATTCAACTCAAGGGTTCTATTGCCGAAAGAAAGATTTCTCCCCGCGCTGCTTGTGGCATGTTTTTGGCAATTGAGCGCTATCTACAAGCCGACAATCTAACAGTTGCTGATGTGTTTGCGATTATTGGTCAAGATCCAGGTATCTTAGAAAAGCACCAACTACCCAGACTATCAGTGATTAAATCCGGCAGTTGGAATGAGATAGGAGCCTTAGTGGGAGGATTACCTACTCAAAAACAAGGTATAGTCTGGTTTGCTGTGATGAATCTTGGCAAAGAGTTCCAAGAGTCTCACGCTGAGCAAGAAGTTCTCCTCAAGAGTTTGTTGGAGCAGTGGGGTACTGTACAAAGTCTACCAGTAGAGTTAGCGCCCAATCCAGCAAGAAAGAACAAAACTTCTCGCAGTGAGATTGTCAGGGGATTGTAGTGGCGTGACACAGCTAAAATGGTAGTTTAGGGAGCTGAGGGAGCTGAGGAAGCTGAGGGAGCTGAGGGAGCTGAGGGAGCTGAGGGAGATACGGAAAAATCTATATCTACTCATCACTCATTACTCATTACTCATTACTTCGTATTCCACATTTTTAGCTGTGTCACGGTAGTAGTGGCGCGACACAGCTAAAATAGTGAAATAGGAATCGACAGCTTTTTTTGTAAATTTCGGTTTTGAGCCAAAATCTATTCTATCATTTTAGGTGTGTCGCGCCAGTAGTGGTGTG
>JAAHHL010000079.1 GCA_010672185.1 Caldora sp. SIO3E6
TGAGAAACAGAGGCTCAGATGACTTGGCTATCCGTAATGATGGAGGGTGAGTCAGAAGAAATTGAGCAGTGGACAACCGAGTTAGTTGAAGTTCTGCAACAAGAAGCTGAACGTCAAGCATCTAATGAAGATTATCCGGTTGCCTGGGCAATCCGGCAACATCTGCGAGAACTTGCTCCCCAAGATGTCAACAACTTGTTGCATATTATTCGCCTTTCCCTTGAGTTACAGAAATTTACTGGGGAAGAATTGACCAACTTAGAAATTATTGAGTTATTGCAGACAGAGGAAATTTCTGTTGATTCTGATTTATTGCTGCTAGTACTGCAAAGAGTTCTGAACCATGCCTTTAATGAACCAGCTGTTTTCCAATTTACCGAGGCTGGCTTACATCATGTAACTAAGCCAGAGGTCTTTATCTCTATCGTGATGCTTGCTAGTATCAGAATTGCTCATAGTGCCTCCCAACCGAGACTAGCTTCCCGTTACACTGAACTGTGTTTACGTCTAGATCCTAACCATAAAGAAGTTCTGAAGCATCTCTCAGTTTATTATCAAAATTCTCGGCAATATACTAAGGGAATAGAAACAGCACAACGTTGTTACAATTCAGCTAATTCATTACTAGAAAAAGTATTAGCAAACCAATTATTACTGAGAGGTTTGATGTCAGCATCTGGTTATTGGCAAGAAGCAAAATCCGCATTTGACAACCAGAAAAATTTATTACTTTCTTTGATAGAACAATGGCCAAGAGATATTGATCAAACTTCTAATATACGACTTTTCAATACTTCTTTCTTTTTTCCCTATTTTAATGACGACCCCCAAAATAATCGATTGATTCAAAATCAAGTTGCTCGTCTTTGTCATGAAAACGTTCAAGTTTATGCCAAGGATATAATAAAGCAATACTGTAGCTCGACTAGATTACCATCAACCAAGGCTAATCCTAACAAAGTTCTTAAAATTGGTTATATCTCTCACTGTTTGCGTAAGCACTCGGTGGGTTGGATTGCTAGATGGCTATTTCAGCATCACGACCAGGAGCATTTTCAAATTTATGCTTATCTTGTAGGATACTTATCAATCGATGATTTTACGCAGCAATGGTTTGTTGATAACACCTATCGAACTTACGGATTTGAAATTCCCACTATGGACGTTTTAAATCAAATTAAAAAGGATGAAATTGATATTCTTGTTGAGTTAGATAGTGTTACCTTTGACTCTCCTTGTGAACTTTTGGCAGCAAAGATTGCTCCAATTCAAGTTACTTGGTTAGGTTGGGATGCTTCAGGACTACCATCAGTGGACTACTTTATTGCAGATTCTTATGTTTTACCTGAATCAGCACAGAATTACTACACAGAAAAAATTTGGAGACTTCCCAATACTTATGTGGCAGTTGATGGCTTTGAGGTGGGTGTACCTAACCTGCGACGGGAGCAGTTAGCTATTTCTCAAGATGCTGTAATATATTTAGTTACTCAAGGAGGGTATAAACGTAACCCAAATAATATACGACAACAGATGAAGATTTTGAAGGAGGTGCCGAATAGCTATCTTCTGATTAAGGGTTCAGCTGATGAAAAAGCTGCTAAAAAATTCTATGAACAAATCGCTGAAGAAGAGGAGGTAGCTAGTGAGTACATGCGATTTTTGCCAGTTGTTGCTTCAGAGGAAGTTCATCGAGCAAATTTAGCTATTGCTGATGTAGTATTAGATACCTATCCCTACAACGGAGCTACTACTACTCTAGAAACTCTCTGGATGTGTATTCCTCTAGTAACGCGAGTTGGACAGCAATTTTCTGCTCGTAACAGTTATACTATGATGATGAATGCGGGAGTAACAGAAGGGATTGCCTGGACTGATGAAGAATATGTAGAGTGGGGTGTTCGGTTGGGGAAAGATCCGACCCTGAGACAACAAATATCCTGGAAATTACGACAATCAAGGCAAACTGCTCCCCTATGGAATGCCAAGCAATTTACCCAGGAAATGGAGAAAGCCTACCAGCAGATGTGGGCAAAGTATTTAATTTAGCTTATCTGCTGATGTTTGCACTTGTCGTAATTAACTGTATTCCGATCTCAATAAGGTACATAAACCAATGATTATTTTTTGTAGTGGTATGCCAAGATCAGCATCAACTTGGTCTTTTAATGTTTGTCGCCTAATCTTAAAAGCTACTTCAAAATCTTATATATCTGGATACGTGGGAGAAGGACAAGCAGTCGATGATTATCTTCAAACAGCTTCTTCCTCTAACAGGTATATTCTGCTCAAAACTCATGTTCCCGGCAACCTTGCTTTACAGATGATTCAATCTCAAACAGCCAAAAATATCTATACATACCGTGATCCAAGGGATGTATTGTGTTCTCGCTTAAGCTTTGAACAAATAATATATGATATGGCACTTACAGGTACTATGGGAAATTTCAAGATGCTAGATTGGTATCAAAAAAATGGAGATACTTTGTTTGTCTGCTTCGAGCAGATTACAAGTAATCCGATTACAGAAATTAGTAGAATAGCTGACTACTTAGAAATAGATTTAAATAAATCTACATATGAAAATATTTGCCAAGAAACTAGTTTAGAGAATAGCCGTAAAATATCAAATGCTATAAAAACTTTGACTTCTGATCAAATATTTCAGATAGGTTCACATACTATAGAACGTACTACTTTATTACAGACTAATCACATTTATAATGCAAAAATAGGTCGTTGGCATGAAGAGCTTAGACCGGATCAACAATTGATAGCAAACAGTATGTTTAAACCATGGTTGCTCAAACTTAACTACGAAAATGAATCAACTTTTGAGCAACTATTAACTACTTTAATGAATACAAGTGATTGGCGGCAACAAGCTAATCAGTACTTAATCAAACAGGATTATATCAAAGCTGCACTTAATGAAAGAGGATTATATCCCAATGGAGAGTCAGAACAAGTTAAACTATGGATACCAGAATTGATAGAGATTTTGCAGATAGAAGCCCAGCTTAGAGAGAAATTATCAGATTTTAAAACTGCCTGGATAATCCGGCAGCATATCAGAGAAATTGAACCGACAGATATCAATAATCTGCTGTACATTATTCTGCATTCCATTAAACTTGACATTTTTGCAAGTGAACACCTGATTAAATTAGGAATTATCAAGCTTTTACAGTCAAAAAACTCCCTAGTTGATACCAAATTGTTGCTAGAGTTAAAGCAAAGCATGTCCTATAGTAGACCAAATGATCCAGTAATAATTGAATTTATTAAAGCTTGTCAAGATTACTGTAGTTTAGACGACTAGTCTAAACTACAAAAGATTATTTTGATTAGAGAAACTACTTCTCAATGACGTTGCTGTTTCCCAGGAATATCCTCAACCAAAAGTTGATTATCCAGAGCTTGTCTTGAGGCTATATAAATAGAACGAGTCAAAATTTTGGTTGAGGGAGGTAAAGACCAATCTACTGGAAATTCTTCGTGATTAGGTTGGGTGATTGGCAGGTAAACGAAATCGAACTGTTCTCGCAGCCTATTATACACCCAGCTTCGAGTAGGCCGACAACCCTGACCAGAAATAGCCTGAGATGGACTTGCTGCTAACTCTCCACAAGGATTTATTGACTCTCCCTCACCAAAGGAAACACAAGTTTCTAATAAAAGCATCTTACGACAACAGCGAGACATAAACTCAATTGCTTCCGTTGGTTGCTTGAGATGGTAAAGTAAGCCGTAGCAGTAAACGATGTCAAATACTTCGTTGAATGTGGGATCTGGCTCATCAAGATCTAAATGCCTTACCTGTAGATTGGGATATCGGGAACGTAGTATTTCCAGGTTATCTTGTCTAGCCTCAGTACTAACTACTTGGCATCCACGGTCTAAAAAGAAACTTGTATGATCGCCAATACCAGCTCCAACCTCTAACACAGTAGCACCAGCAATATCTAAACCTAAACTAGCAAGATGCTCCTGTCGCCTCTGATTATGTCGCTGATAGTGATAGGAATGAAAGACATCTATCGGAGTATAAGAGTAAGCAACATTTCTTGCTGGAACAGAAGTTGCTTGAGGCTGAGGAGATTCTCCGCTTTCAGCTGAATCAATTTGATAACCTAGGGCAGAGGCTTTAGGCTTTGGTAACGCAATTAAGTTCAATTTTCCTGATAAATCTTTGGTAGAAGTAATAGGAATGAGCTGTTGCACATAAGGTTGATAGCGAAACAGACGATAGCCTCTAGCTTTCAGAAAATCAGCAACAGCTAGGTTACTACCTTTACTCCCGGCAATATTTTCATATAGGATAGTTGGCGCAAATTCCGTTAAAATCTTGCTGCTACCTGCTAAAACCTGTAGCTCATGCCCTTCTGCATCAATTTTCAACAAATTAACTTGACTGATATCTTCTTGTTCCACTAAGCTATCTAGAGTAAAACAGTCAACTTCTTCCACGGCAATACCTGGGTTAGTAACTTGTCCCTCTCCAGCAATAATTTCATTCAATTCACTAGCACCCCGTATAGCCAGTTTAGCGTTACCATTGCGATCGCTAGCTGCTCCAGCACATACCTTAACCCAATCTAACTGGTTAATTCTACAGGTTTCTTGCAAACAATTCACACAACCGGAAAAAGGTTCAATCGCTAACACACAGCCTTCTGAACCCACCCTAAGCGCTGCACTGAAGGTATAAACCCCCACATTTGCCCCCACATCAATTACCGTCATCCCAGGTTTAATCCAACTGCGCCAAAACTCCATTTCTTGCTCAAACCAGTCTCCTTCTGCCAGCAAAACACTCGTTACCAAACTGCGAAAACTCGGCTCAACAGCTAAGCTTAACTGCTCTTCAAAAGGTAGATAAGTGATTGAACTCTCGCTATCCAACTCAGTCCATTTAGCATCTAGACCCCTAAGATTACCACCAATCTCCATCCAAGTATTTGCTATTGGCAGCTGTCCTAAATCTCGATAAGCCAGATATAAACTTTGTACAATAGTTGCTGAATCTGGTGCTAGCTCTCGCGCACGGTGTAAATAAACAAGTCCCTCCCATTGATGGTTAATCAAACTCGAAATTCCCAGCTGTAAATTAATAGCAGCTGAAGGAGGTAATATTTGAGCCGCCAGGTGCAAAAATCTTAGTCCCGTTTGGTTATAAAACACCAGCTGTGATTGACATAGCACCTCACTTAACAATAACAGTGCTTGAGTATAGCCATCCGCCGCTGCCAAAATTTGACCTAGCCGCTCACTCCGACTATCCTTACCACCCTTTGCTGGAGGCAAATAGACTATACTTGGGGGAATTTTTTGCTCATTTACATAAGCTGGCTGTAAACTATTGATTAAAGCAGAGAATGCCGTCTGCATACCTAGCTCCATTTCTCCCGTCATCGTCTGAACTAGAGCCAGATGAGCAACACAAAGAGGATGTTCTCCCAACTCCACTCCACCATTCAAAGCCTCTAAAGCCATCTCAAGAGAAAGTCCACGCAAAGATGAATCCTCGCATTGCTCTGCTTCTATCAGTGCCAAGACAGCAAAGTTATTTAACTCTAGGGCAGATGTCGGCTCATCCCAACAAGTACCTTCCATGCTCTTAGCTACCAGAGATAAGGTACTTGCCTCTGGATGCAAATCCATACTCTCTAGATACTGCCAATAGCAATCAGTCGGAGAAACAGAGGATGTCATTTTAGGTTTCAGGTGTTAGGTGTGTAGGGGGAAAGTTAATCTTTTTTCACAAGAGCATTGTAGTCCGGAACTTCCTGGCGCGATCGCATTTCTCTACCAAATATCTCACCGTGTAGGGGCTCACTTTTCCTCAAATCCTGTGATCATCTACAATAAGAACTATAGTCTATGATCAAAAGCAATCCAAAATGCCCGTAATTTCCATGTTTTACGGTGTCATAGTCAGGATGTACTACTTTAAAGATGAAATGATGGCAAATGGGCAACAAGTCTTTAAAATTAAGAGATATTCTCTAACTTCGGGCTGAAAAGGGAGAAAAGATGAGATTTATCAATCCTAAGGTCGATTATGCCTTTAAAAAAATCTTTGGTTCACAACAAAGCCAAGACATCTTAATTAGCTTTCTCAATGCCATCATTTATAAGGGAGAGAATATAATTAAGTCTTTGACGATTGTCAATCCCTATAATCCAGGACAGATACTCAGTTTAAAAGATACTTATTTAGATGTAAAAGCTGTGTTGGCAGATGGGTCGATTGTCCTCATCGAAATGCAAATTGCCTCAATGACGGCTTTTAAGAAGCGAGTAGCTTACAATCTGGCAAAAGCCTATAGCAACCAGTTAGTCAAAGGAGAAGATTATCCCCTGCTCAATCCAGCAATCGCCGTAACCATAACAGATTTTATCCTGTTTAAACAAAGTGAAAATGTTATTAACAAATTTGTTTTTCAGGAAGAAACTAAAAATTTTGCCTGTATTGACAAGGAATTGCGGCTAATTTTTGTGGAGTTGCCCAAATTCAAGAAAATTCTCTCTGAGTCAGATAGTTTAACAGATAAGTGGCTTTACTTCCTCAAAAAAGCAGCGACCTTGGAGGATATCCCTGAAAGTTTAGGAGAAGTCTCAGAAATAGAATCTGCTTTAAATCTTGCCAACCAAGCCAATATGACAGTAGAAGAGTTAGAAATAGTCGATCGGCGAGGTATGATGTTACAAGATGAGAAAGGGCGAATAACTTATGCCAAAGAAGAAGGTAGAGAAGAAGGCAGAAAAGAAGGGAAAGAAGAAGGAAAGCATGAACAAACAATCATTCTGGTTAAGCGCTTAGTTAAAAAGCGTTTAGGAGAAATTCCAGGAACAATAAGTAACCAAGTGGCAAACCTACCTTTGGAATCATTGGAAAGTTTAACCGAGGATATTCTCAATTTTAATAGCCTAGAAGATTTGGAAAATTGGTTGAAATAGGTGGTAGGTGTTAGGCGTTTGGTTTGTAGGGGCGGGTTTAGCAATAATCTAGGCTATTTTACCCAAATATTCCGTTCAAAACCAGCCCTACACCTTTCCCCAAAGTTGATATGTTGCGGCTATGGCAGCAATTTCGATGGCATTGGTGTAAATCCCGGAAGGGTGAAGCATTTGGATGGCAAGATGTAAGACGATGGGGTAGAAATTATCCCCCGAATGCTTCACCCCTACAGGGTAATCAACTGAATCATCGAAACGCGATCGCATCTTAATGTAGTATTTTGAGAAAAAGGCTATCTTGAGATCAATTAAATTATATGCAACAGCTCCTCAATCAACTAAACAAGGGACATAAATACCTGCAAAGGTTGTTCCTACATCTACTTCTAATCTTGCTAGCTAGCGGGTTAGTGGCAGCACCGGTAAATGCCATCAGCCTTTATCAAATGCCCAATGTCAGCGCTGGGGAACCAACTTGGATTGTAGATAAATCAGAAGTTCTCAGCCGCATTAATGAAGGCAAGTTGAGCAGTCAACTAGAGAGTTTAGCTCAAGAAACTGGGGATGAGGTGAGGATGGTGACTATTCGTCGCTTAGATTACGGTGAGACAGCCGAAAGCTTTGCTCAGGCATTGTTTACCAAATGGTATCCGACATTGGAAGCTCAAGCTAATCAAACCTTGGTACTTATTGATACCCTCACTAATAATACTGCCATTGTTACTGGTGAAGCGGTCAAGCAAATCATGCCTGACGAGATTGCTAATAGCGTAGCTTCAGAAACCATGGCAGTACCACTCCGAGCAGGAGATAAATATAATCAAGCTTTCTTGGATGCTAGCGATCGCATAATAGCTGTAATTTCTGGTGAGCCTGACCCAGGTCCTCCCATCATTGAAGAAGAGGTTCAGATCGCCAGCACTTTCACCAGTGCGGAAGAAACCGACACTAAAAATGCCACAATTTGGGTAGTTGCCCTTTTGATTATCGCTACAGTGGTACCAATGGCTACCTACTTCTTATACCAGGGTTTTTCCTAATCCTGAACATACTCCTGCCCACTCAAGAGAGCAAACTCAGCCCTGACAAATTCTCTTCCTAAATAAGCAGCATGATCAAGCATAGTTACAGGAGGGGGCTGAGTTTGCTCAAAAATAGCAACAGATAGTTCCTTAGCAGTTCTGCCAGTAAATAAAGTAGCGTGAGTCCTGTTAACTTTACCCCGAGCTGGTATCGGTTTACCAGTATCTGGGTCAACCGCCAAGCCACGCTCATCAATCACATTAGTAAAATGTTTGGCACAAATTAATCCTGCTTCCTGCTCCAGGTAGATGATAAAGTATCCTTCTGGATCTAGGTCAATATGACGCTTAGATAGTTGGTCATCAATCGCATTTAGGGCATCAGTTGTTTGATTCATGTTTAGGATTTGATTATTATATTGGCATGTATTGAAGAAAAAAATACATCGGCTGTATAAATAGCTATCTTTAACAAGAAGGAATATCAATGTCAATCCTCAAAAAATGTTTGTTGCTTACAATTGCTTTATGCTCCTGTTTTGCTCTGTGGTCTAAACCAGCTTACGCATTTATCACCCTAAATGATCAGTTTGTTGCTGAGGAAGCCTGTGAAGCTCTACAGTCAATCAGAAAAGGAACCAATCCAGGCAATATTCAACTAACTCCTCAAGAAACCTATCCAGTTGTTGGTAAGAACCGAGATGACGCATCTCATTACCTCCTGAGGATCGAGGGGGCTGAACCACTACAACGCTGGGTTCGGGTACAGTGTGGACAACTTTTGGGAGCTGCTGCTCCACCCAAGCTGATTCCCTTCAATCAGGATTATTTACTTGCTGCTAGTTGGCAACCATCCTTCTGTGAAACTAGGCCAAGTAAGACCGAATGCCGAAGCCAAACTGCAGAGCGATTTGATGCCACCAACTTGGTTTTACACGGTCTGTGGCCTCAACCTAGGTCAAATGTTTATTGCAATGTGAGTCAAGATATCATAAATCTTGACAAAGATCGCCGTTGGTCAGAGTTGCCTCCAATCGATTTATCTGAGGCAACACGCCAGGAACTAGGGATAAAAATGCCAGGATTGGCTTCCGATTTACATCTCCATGAGTGGTACAAACATGGAACTTGTTACAGTGACTCACCAGAAGAATATTACCAAGAGTCGATCGCTTTGTTAGACCAAGTGAACGATTCTTTAGTCCGTGAGCTGTTCGCAAGCAACATCGGTAATTTTCTCTCCTCTGACGAGATCCGCGATCAATTTGATCAATCCTTCGGTGATGGAGCAGGAAGTAAGGTTCAAGTTAAGTGTAAAAGAGATATTGATGAGGAGCGAAATAATATGGTGGTAGAGTTATTTATTAACCTTGAAGGTAACATTGAACTCGATACTCCTATTGAAAGTCTCTTAGAAGAGGGTAAGGTAGTTTCGGCAGGTTGCCCTCGGGGGGAAATTGATCCTGCTGGTTTTAATTAGGAGCTGTCAGCTGTCAGCTTTCAACGGATGGGGTGAAACATTCCCTGTTGCCTACTCCCTTGTTTCTTGGAAGACGGAATAGGCAACAGGCAACAGATGACTAATGGGGAGTGCGGAAAGAATGGGATGGGTATTATAGCAAAAGGCAGAAGGCAGAAGGCAGAAGGCAGAAGGGAAGAGATTGACAGGGAAAAGCTTCAGCATTTGGCGCTGTCCTAATCGCCTTGGCAACTGCTATAAGAGTAGTCAAAAACCCATCCCACCCAGTTTATACTATGAACTAATGGTCTTCTTATCACAGGATGCAATAATCACAGCAGAAAAACTAACCAACTACCTGCTTGTGCTATTGCCGAAAGATGATAAATCGAAATTCCTTGCTAAGGCTGGGTACACACTGGACAATTGGCAGCAACTGGAACAAGATCTACGTAATCAGGTTTTAACCCAACCTGCTGAACTCATTGAAGTTAATCGCTATGGTGAGAAGTACGCTATTCGTGCCTGTTTGCGAGGAACCAATGGGCTTGAACTCAATATCCTTACCATTTGGATGGTTGCCAACGGTACGACTAAATTTGTCACTTTAGTGCCAGATAAAGGAGCCAATAGATGAAGGTACAGCACTCTCTATATTCCCAAGTTGCCCTAGTCCAAGACCTACCAGAATATAACTTGAAGCGAGGAGATATTGCAACAATTGTGGAACATTACCCCATGTCAGAAGGAGAAGAGGATGGGTATAGCCTGGAAGGGTTTGATGTACCTCAGGTGACAATTGAAGTCGCCGCCTCGCAAATTCTCCCAATTACCCAGTGGCAACAGGAAGAAATGATTTTGCATAAGTTACGTCAGCTATCACAATCGAGACGGCTGCAATTAGAAGACTATCTAGATTTTCTCTGGCAAAAAGAGCAATCGGAAAATATGATTGCTTAAGAATTGTAATCGCGCTACAAATTGTCTCAAAGGATATCAATGGCTCAACTCTACAATAATCGGGCTATTCAGGTTACGGCACATCGTGGTAGCTCAATGAATGCTCCAGAAAACACCATGAGTGCTATTAACCTCGCCATCCAAGAGCAAGCTGACTATGTGGAAATTGATATTCAACAGACCAAGGACGGTAAATTGGTAGTGCTTCATGACAGTAATCTCCAACGAGTTGCTGGCATTGTTCAGAATATCTGGGAACTTGACTACGAGGAACTAGGCCAATTGGATGTAGGTAGTTGGTTTGACGCCAAATTTGCTCAGGAGAGAGTACCTTGTCTGGAAGAAGTAATCGAAGCTGTTCAGGGTAAGATTAAATTAAATATTGAACTTAAATTCAATGGTCATGAACAGGAACTTGCTCTACAGGTTGTTAAGTTAGTGGGTGAGCAGAACTTTGTAGAACAATGCGTTATCAGTTCAGCTGATTACAATGCTTTGTTACAGGTAAAGGTACTAAATCCACAGCTAACCACGGGACTCATTATGCCTACAGCAATGGCACAGGTGGATCAATTGAAGGTGGATTTTTATTCAGTCCAATCTTTAGTAGCAACCACTGACTTTATTCATCAAGCTCATGCTCTCGGTAGGGAAGTTCATGTTTGGACGATTAATGAACTCACAGAGATGGAGACTTTCCTCAATCGCCAAGTTGATAACATTATTACCGACACACCGAAGACTTTACTCTTAAAAGGCAGAAGGCAGGAGGCAGGAGGCAGGAGGCAGGAGGGAAGAGGATTTGACTTGTTTCTTCAAAACTACCCCTCCACGGGAAGTGTACCACCTGCGATGAAGGAAAGAAACACTACCTCAGAGCCTTAGAATTGTCTTTCCTTCTGCCTTCTGCCCTCTGCCTCCTGCCTTCTTTCTTCAAAGCTACCTGTTATCAACCCCTCTGATATTTTCCTGATTGTTTGCCTTAACTGAAGGCTTTACCGATTTGGCAGGTGGAGCAGGAATGTACTGCTTAGCTGGTGTTTGAGTAGACTGATTTACAGGTAATGCTGGTGCTTGAGCAGTCTTGCGGGTAGTCTTAGATGAGGATGGGGATTGACTCAAAGCACTTGGGGTATCTGGGGAAGAACTGTTGTTATTGCGCATTAACTGTTTGACTTGACTCAATACAGTTCCCAGTTTTCCCTCATCTAACAAAGTATTAATCAAGGATAAGCCACTGGTGGAAAGTAGCAATTTGTTGATGTCACCAACACTGCTAGCACCATTACCATTATTACCATTAGCACCAGGGAAGGAGTAAATCCGGGTATCTCCCAAAACCCCAGGTTGAGGAGCTAAAGCCTGGACAATTTCTGGCAGTTTATCGGACAATTGAGGCCAAATGGTCGTAATGATTTGTGCTGTTAGTTTGGAGTCACTCAAAGCATTTTCTGCCTCAATTAACGCTCGTTTACCTTCTGCTTCTGCTAAGGCTTTATCTCGGTTAGCGTCTGCTAGGGTACGGATAGATTCAGCTTCTAGTTCCGCCGCTTGGCGAGCAATTTCTGCTTGGCGGCGGCGACGGAAAACATCGATTTCCACTACGTTTTGCTCGGCAATCTTACGTTGCTGTGCATCTTGCTCAGCAGCAATAATCGATAGGCGCTGTTCCCGTTCTGCTTTTTCGATCTCCGTAGCAGTCATAACTGCAGCTTCAGCTTGGGCTTTGTTAGCTTCGGCATTAAAGCGATCGCGTTCTTTATCGGCAATGTCGATTGCTGCTTCTTGTTGAGCAATTTTCGACTCTCGTTCTGCTTCTGCCACTGCTACCTGTGCTTTGAGGCGAGAAGAATTGATAATTTTCTGACGGTTAACTTCTGCAATTTCTGCTTCCTGTTTTTGCAGGGTTTGGGTAACTTTCAGTTGTTTATTACGCTCTTCGAGGGTAATATCTGCCTCAATTTGGCTTTGCTGAACTGCCAGTTTTTTACGAATTTCTTCTTCCTCTACAGACTTATTCTGTAAAATCTTAGTCCGCTGTATTGTTGCTGCTTCTTTGTCCCTCGCTTCTTGAATTTCTCGATCTCGTTGAGCTTTGAGTGCTTCTACCTCTAACCGTTGGGCTAAGTTAGCATCTTCTTTTTCCTGGGCAATGCGTAGCGATTGCTTTTCGGCATTGAGTTCCTTCTGTTCAATGGCAACTTGAGTACTGAGTTCAACTTCAGTTTTTTGCTGGATTGAGCGTTGAATAGTTTCAGTCCGCAGGCGCACTCCTTGGGCATCGAAGAAGTTATTGGTATCATAGGTATCGCTCTCTTCAATCTCTGAAATAGCAATATTGTTGAGAGTTAAGCCTACTTTTTTCAGGTCTTGCTGGATTAAGTTCAAAACTTCGTCAGCAAATCCTAGTTTATCCGAATCAATTTCTGCTAAACTCTTTTTCTTGGCCGCTGCTCGAATCGCATCATCTGCTCGTTTTTCTAGAGCATCTTTAATATCCTCTCCGGAAATTTTCCCTTGCTTAGAAAGTCGTGCAGCGGCAGTCAAAACATCTTGCTCATCGGCATTGATACAGACATAAAAGGTAACCCGCATATTGGCTCGGAGATAGTCCTGAGTGCGAACAGCAAGTTTACCAGTACGCTCGACATCAATAGAAATTTCCCTTAAAGGAACACGGGTTAGTTCATGGAATCCTGGTAGTACAACACAACCACCATTGAGAATAACTGATTTCTTTTTGAGAAAGACACCGCCAGTTCTAACAAAGGCTTCGTTATTAGGTGTAATAACATAAACCCGCGTATACGCCCAAACACTTAATAGCAGTAACAATACTAGTCCCCCGATTAGTCCAGGGAAAAAGAGTATGCCTGTAGGCAACTGAGCCAAGTTGGCTGGTGCTGGAACTACCTCAATTGTTGAAGAATGGGAAGTTTGTGACATGGTAATCTAATTGGTAATTGGTAATTGGTCATTGGTTATTAGTCATTATTACAAGAGACTCTGGTGACTAATAACAAAGTCGGCTAAATCTCATCAAGATGAGTCTCTAATTCGGTTAAATCTCATAAAACTGAGTCCCTGATTCGGTTATAATTAGTTAGCCACTGCTGTTCATCTGCACTGTCCTTGACCACCACTAAATAACCTTGAGGGTGTTGCTCAATCACTAAGACTTGAGTTCCACGCTGGGGAACAATAGTGGCCCAAGTCGGTAAAACGGCATTAATCGTAACCAGATTGCGAGCCGAGTCTAGAACATCAACTTGACCGATTTTGCCCTGGTTTTCCTTTGGCAGGGAACCGGAACTAACAGTGCCATAGCAGCCAATTAAGCGATCGCTACTGGCATCTTCTCCAAAAGAGGCAAAAATTTTCCCCAAAGGTCGAGAAATTAATCCTCCAGTAAACAAACTAATCAACAAAGACAGTGCAGACACAACACCCGCCAAAAAACCGGTGGGGATAGTACCAGTGAGGCTACCAATTGCTACGTTAAACATCCATCCCAAGACACCAATGAGGCTGAAGTCCGTTGCTAACAGCAAAATTAGGGGAGCTCTGCCAATGCCAAACCAACCCAAAAATTGTCCCATGCTGAACTCAGCATCGACATCAGTATCTGTATCAATATCCAAAGGGTTGATCTCGGCATCAACATCCACATCAACATCCACATCAGCGTCTACGTCTAAATCTAGATCGTCGTCTCCCCCGCCGGAAACAATGACTACTAGAAATAGTAGGACTACCATAGCCAGGAAAATCCAGTAAGGTAGGTT
>JAAHHL010000790.1 GCA_010672185.1 Caldora sp. SIO3E6
ATTTTTAAGCAGCTGGTTGTAGCGATCGCACAGTGTTTTCTTGTGAGCTAGGGGAATTTGGCGAGGATCAGTACCAGTTAATGGTAACTTACAGATGTCCCGCACTGGTTGAGTAGGAGCAAGGATGGTTTCTTCCTCACCCACCATGCGTGCTGCACTGATAGCTTCTTCTACTCGTTGTGATAGGGTAGAGAGCTTATTGAAACTGCTGATACCCCAACCTCCCTTGTAACAGGCTCTTACTTGTCCCCCAATGGAGAAGCCTTCACTGAGGGTTTCTACTTTCTCTCCCCGTAAACTAATACTGGTTCCCTCTGATTCTTCTAGGCGAATCGCTAAGTAATCAACACGGGAGCGATAGTTGGCGACCAAGTCAGAGAGTAAATTTTGAACATCAGCAAATAAAGTTGGCATGGGAAGTTGTAACAGCAAGGAACTGTTTCTATTGTCATTTGTTGTTTGTCATTTGTCATTTGTCGTTTGTCGTTTGTCAATTCTCAATTCTCAATTCTCAATTCTCCATTGCCTAACACCTAACACCTAAAGATGACAGCTTACAGAGAAGACTTAGCCTATATTCATGATGTTGGCTTTGGTGACTACGCTCTCCAATCTGCTCCCGGCATTTTAGAAATTTTGGCTCAAAACCAGATATACGAAGGTAAGGAAGAGAATCACCAGCAAAACAGATTAAGTTGTTTGTCATTTCCCCATTATCAATTATCAATTATCAATTATCAATTATCAATTATCAATTATTAATTATTAATTATTAATTATTAATGGCTAGTTACTCATCACTAGTAGAAGAAAATCCACTAGGAATCAGCAACTAGCCATGTAACTGAGGCTGAATTGAACAGTCAGGGATTTACCCAAACTTACCAGCCCTTTTCTGCTTGTTCTAGCACATAGGTAGCAACATCTTCAATCTCAGCCGGTGTCAGGTGTCCCCCAAAACCGGGCATCGGACTGTTACCATTAGTTATTTGGTAGACAATTTTATCGAGGGAGTACTTATCATACTTTTCCAGGTCTTCTTTACTCAAGGTTTTAGGAGCCTGAACCAGGTTTTTACCACCTTGATGACAAGCATAACACTCGCTAATAAAGATTTGTTTACCTTTTGCTGCATCACCCGCTAAGGCAGGGGTTGCCACTGCAAAGCTGAACAAAGCGATCGCAACCAAAATAACCGATAGTAATTTTTTCAACAATGCTCTCCTTTTGATCAACACAAGCAAACAATTGAGTTCCAATTAACTCTCAGGTACAGTTAGTGCACCAAGCTTACCAGCCAGCCTCTGCTTGTTCTAGCACGTAGGCAGCAATAGCTGCAATCTGATCGTCTTTCAGGCGTCCCTTAAAACGAGGCATAGCACCTGCACCATTAGTTATCTGTGTTGTAATCGCCTCAACCGAGTCCTTCTCATACTTTTCCAGGTCTGCTTTGCTCAAGGTTTTAGCAGGATTAACGAGGTTCTTACCACCTGCATGACACTGATTACAGTTGGCACTAAAGAGTGTAGCTCCATTTGGTGCAGCAGCTGCTAGGGCAGGGGTAGCAAAAGCAAAGCTAAACAAAGCGATCGCTAAAATAACCGATAGAATCTTTTTCAATTGTGTTCTCCTCTTTCTGGATACAGGCAACAAACTATAGTTCCGTAGTACATTATCAGATAAAGTGGCTTCCTGCGTCAAAAAGATACAGAAAATTTCCTTACACCCTACACCCCACACCCCACACCCCACACCCAATCTCCTTTTTAGCCTTGTTGTCACTCCGTCAGCTACTCAACAGTGATTTTACCTTTCATACGAACACCCTGGTGGGGATGGCAGTAAAATGAGTAAGTCCCAGATGGTGCATCAGCCGGGAAGGTCGTTTCAAGCGACTCTCCTGATGCAAACAGTAGCTTTTCTTGTGACAGGGATTTAGCTAAATCAGCATCGTTCCCTGGGGTTTTATCAAAAACCACGTTATGGGGTCCGAGTTTGTTCATCACCCATTGGATGGTATCTCCCGGCTTGATAGTCAAAGTACGAGGGACAAACTTCAGTCTACCGTTGTCTGAGCCCATTTTTACTGTATAAGTTTCTGCTGCTGCCGGGGAAGCTGATAAAGCAAAACTCGTGACTAGGAGCAGGATGGTGGACAGTAGCAGTCCTAGCTTAGGTACAATCGAAGCTTGAAATTGCATCATGTTTGTTATTGGTTATTTGTTATTGGTTATTTGTTATTTGCCATTAGTAAGGGTTTGACAAGTATTTACGTTCCTTAATATAGTTGATTTGATTTACGATTACCTACTCAAGCTAAGACACATTGAAATCAGTTAGTTCTAGTCTCCGCGTCCCAACATCCCCAGAGTTTACTTGAATGAGATCTGGAATTGATAGCTATAGCCACCTGAACTCCTTAATTCACCAATGGGAGCCTAGATGTAAGTTAGTTGCTCTATTGGCTTTAATTTTTGCCTTTTCTATGGTAAAGCAGTTAGCCTTGCTACCCGCAATGGTGCTGATAAGCCTGGTTTTGTCGAGTCTGTCTCGGTTACCAGTAGCTTTTTTCCTGAGTCGGTTACGCTATCCTAGCTGGTTTCTCGCCGCGATCGCAATTCTGTTACCTTTTACTGTTGGCAGTACTGTTATCTTTCAGTTTGGTTGGCTGGCTCTCAGGCAAGAAGGATTGTTGCTGCTAGTGGTAGTAGCAACTCGGTTTCTCTGTATTCTAACGGTAAGTCTGATTTGGTTTGCTACAACACCATTGTTAACCAATATCAAAGCTATGGGGGCTTTGGGGCTCCCACCTACCCTAGGGGAGATGATGCTGTTGTCTTACCGCTATATTGAACAGTTTGCCGAGGATTTGACCAAGATGAAACGAGCCATGCAGTTGCGGGGATTTCGAGCAACTAAGTTGAGTCGTCGTAACTTGTCTGTCTTGGCATCCCTGGCAGGCACATTATTGGTGCGGAGTTATGAGCAGTCGGAACAAGTCTATCAGGCAATGAGATTACGAGGGTATGGTTATCTTCCTCAAGGTCGCCGATATGGTAGAAATAGGATGAAGCCTGTTTCTCTAGGAGATGCGATCGCTCTGGGGATAACTTTGCTGATGGCAGTTGGGTTTGTTGTAGGTGAGTTAGTAATTTAAGAAAGAAGGCAGGAGGCAGGAGGCAGGAGGCAGGAGGCAGGAGGCAGGAGGCAGAAGGCAGAAGGCAGGAGGCAGGAGGCAGAAGGCAGAAGGCAGAAGGCAGTTCCGATGAAAAAATTTTTTCACCACCATGCATGAAAGTCCCTCTCTCCGCGTCTCCGTGTCCCCGCGTCCCCGCGTCTCTTTCAAGTCAGGAGGGAAGAAAGCCTTTGTGGTAAGCTTCTTAATTTTTGACCAACAACAAATGACAAATGACAAATGACAAATGACAAATGACAAATGACAAATGACACCAGCTATCCAAATTTCTGGACTTAGTTTTTCTTACCCCAACCAACCGCCGGTTTTACAAGAGCTTAGCTTTACTATACACCCAGGGGAACGAGTGGGCTTGATTGGACCGAATGGTGCCGGTAAGTCTACCTTGTTTCTTTCCATCTGTGGACTTCTACAGCCAACCAGCGGAGAAATACTCCTATGTGGCAAACCAGTAGTGAAGGGAGAATTTCGCCCAGAAATTGGCTTGGTGTTTCAGAATCCCAATGACCAGTTATTTTGTCCTTCGGTACAGGATGATGTAGCATTTGGTCCAGAGAATCTGGGACTATCGGCAACAGAAATTGAGTATCGAGTTAAGGAAGCACTGGCAGTTACCGGTATCCAGAAATTAGCTGAACGGGTTCCCCACCATCTCTCTGGGGGTCAAAAATGTATGGTAGCGATCGCAGGAGTTCTCGCCATGCAACCTCAGGTAATATTATACGATGAGCCGAGTGCTAACCTAGATTTGCGTTCCCGGCGTCGCTTGATTGATTTTCTTCAGGAGGCAGAAGGCAGGAGGCAGGAGGCAGAAGGCAGGAGGCAGGAGGCAGGAGGCAGGAGGCAGGAGTTAGAAGGCAGAAGGCAGGAGGCAGGAGGCAGGAGGCGGAAAGCAGGAGGCAGGAGGCAGGAGGCGGAAAGCAGGAGGCAGGA
>JAAHHL010000791.1 GCA_010672185.1 Caldora sp. SIO3E6
TAGGTTTAAGGAAACTTGTATTTCTCTTCCCCCGCTCCTCCGCTCCTCCGCTCCTCTCCTCCTCCGCTCCTCCGCTCCTCCGCTCCTCTGCTCCTCTGCTCCTCCGCTCCTCCGCTCCTCCGCTCCTCTGCTCCTCCGCTCCTCCGCTCCTCCGCTCCTCTGCTCCTCCGCTCCCTTGACAACGACATCTTTACCTTAACTTGTCACCAATGCCCATTCCCCATTCCCCAGCGTGTAGCACTATAAAATTAGCAGTCAATAGCGCGTAAGCTATTGACTGCTTGTACCCCAGGATTTGCATATCGCGGGATGAGTCTAAATTAGAGCCTTTACCTACTTAGTTTCAGAGAACTCAGCATCAATTACGTCATCGCCTCCTGAACTACTAGAGGTAGATTCAGTACCACCACCAGCGGCATCAGCACCAGGAGGGGGAGGAGCACCAGCATCAGCACCACCACTTTGTTGATAAATATTGCTGCTGATGCTGTAGAGGGTTTGTTGCAACTCAGGAGTCAGAGTTTTGATCTTTTCGTCATCCTCTTTCTCAACTGCTTCTCGCAGATCTTTGATGAGTCCTTCTACCTTGGTTTTATCCTCAGCAGGGACTTTGTCACCTAGTTCATTGATTTGCTTTTCTGCCTGGTAGGTGAGGGAGTCTGCCTGATTCTTGCGGTCAATTTTCTCACGACGTTCTTTGTCCGCAGTAGCATTGGCTTCGGCTTCCTGAACCATACGCTCGACTTCGGTATCTGGTAAGGTAGAAGCACCGGTAATGCTAATTGACTGTTCTTTACCAGTACCTTTGTCCTTAGCTGTGACATTGAGGATACCGTTGGCATCTATATCGAAAGTGACTTCAATCTGGGGGACGCCACGGGGTGCTGGGGGAATACCATCCAGACGGAAAGTTCCCAGACTCTTGTTGTCGGTGGACATTTCACGCTCACCTTGGAGAACATGAATTTCTACATTAGTTTGACCATCTACTGCTGTAGAGAAGGTTTCCGACTTCTTGGTAGGAATTGTGGTGTTACGAGGAATAATCTTAGTCATTACCCCACCCAAGGTTTCTACACCCAAAGAGAGGGGAGTGACATCCAGCAACAGAATATCCTTGACTTCTCCCGCGAGAACCCCACCTTGAATAGCAGCACCAACTGCAACTACTTCATCTGGGTTAACGCTTTGGTTCGGCCCTTTATCCAAAACCCGCTTGACCAACTCTTTGACTGCGGGAATTCGGGTAGAACCTCCCACCAGAACTACTTCGTCAATAGCACTCTTGTCAATTTTGGCGTCACGCACCGCGTTTTCCACAGGGATGCGGCAACGATCGATTAAATCAGCACAAATCTCTTCAAACTTACCCCGGGTCAAGGTTGTATCCAAGTGCTTAGGACCATCTTGGGTAGCGGTGATAAAGGGTAGGTTAATGTCAGCTTGAGTAACATTAGAAAGCTCAATCTTGGCTTTTTCTGCCGCTTCAGTGAGGCGTTGTAGCGCTTGCTTGTCTTTGCGCAAGTCAATGCCTTCTGTTTTCTGAAATTCTGAAGCTAAGTAATCAACGATTGTCTTGTCGAAGTCGTCACCACCGAGGTGAGTATCACCAGAGGTAGCCAAAACTTCAAAGACACCGTCCCCAACTTCTAGGATAGAAACGTCGAAAGTACCACCACCAAGGTCAAATACCAGAATAGTTTCATTGCTCTTCTTGTCCAAGCCATAGGCAAGGGAAGCAGCAGTAGGTTCGTTGATAATCCTTAGTACTTCAACCCCGGCAATCTTACCCGCGTCTTTGGTAGCTTGACGTTGAGAGTCATTGAAGTAAGCAGGAACGGTAATTACTGCTTGGGTAACTGTTTCACCGAGGTACTTACTAGCATCATCTACCAGTTTGCGTAGCACCTGAGCGGAAATTTCTTCTGGGGCAAATTGCTTACTTTGGGCAGGACAGTCTACTTTGACATTATCACCAACCTTCAGCACTTTGTAAGAAACTTCGGTGGTTTCGTTAGTTACTTCGCTATATCTGCGTCCGATGAAGCGTTTAACGGAGTAGAAAGTATTGTCAGGGTTCATCACTGCCTGACGCTTGGCGATTTGACCCACTAGGCGATCGCCGTTTTTGGCATAGGCTACAACTGAGGGGGTTGTGCGAAAACCCTCCGCATTAGCAATAACGGTAGGTTTGCCACCTTCCATAACTGCTACGCAGGAGTTAGTTGTACCTAAATCAATTCCAACAACTTTTGCCATAAGTGTTCCAGGTTCGTTTAACTACAAATGTTAGGGATCGATGGGAGACTAAACTATTGAACATCAAGGGGTTCAGTCGGCAGATTTTTAGGAGCTTCTGTTGCCTTGGGTCTGATCACCAATCTCTATACTGAGTTTGGTGTACCTGTCTCATGAAGGGTGGGTTCCCGAACCTGAGATGGGACGGTTCTCGGTCAAATCGCTCTTGCCACTCTTTCTCCCGTAAAGTCAAACTTGCAGATAACTGCTGTTGATTTCCTTTACTGTGTCTAATTTACGCAAATCCTTTGCTTTCGGGATTGGTGCGAACCGTAAAGAATCTGTTGTATTTGCCGTCTTGTATGGGGAGATTAGGTGTTAGGTGGTAGGTGGTAGGTGGTAGGTTTTAGGTTTTAGGTGGTAGGTTTTAGGTTTTGGGTAGAGCCTACTTTCATTACCTGTGAAAAAATTTTTTCCTCATCGTTAGATGCTCAGGATTCATTCTTTACCTAAGCTTTAAAGAAAACCCGCGTAATTTCACCTAAGCTTGATTCACTGACTGAAAATCGCAGCTACATTGAAAGTAATGACGCGACCTGAACAACGAAGACTCTCATGAAGACTTTACAGCAAACCCTCTTAGCCTTAAGTACCGGTATCGTAAGCACCAGTCTCTTCGCCATGCCTGCCACTGCGATTGACTTTGACTTTTCTTTTAACAATGAATTGAATGGAGGGGGAGCTGTAACAGGTATCATTAGAGGGTTAGACGAAGGAACCGGATCTGCAACTAGTGTTGAAGTGCTCAGCAACACCACCGGTTTAGGCATTGGTGAGTATATTGGCAACCCTCTATTAAACACTTGGACTGTGTCGGGTGGGGATATAATTAACTTTAATTTTCTCTCAGCTGGTATTATCAATACCCCTCCTGCGGTAACAGATGCCTTGCTCTTCTTCGATTCAAATGAATTGTCAGGTGCTACATTTAGAGCAGGAGTTGCTCCTAGTCCTGGTCCTTTTGTTACCGGTAGCGGTTTTGTTTCAACTGATGATATCGGTTTGACATTTACTCAGCGGATAGAGGATGAGACTGAAACTGTGCCAGAACCCACCAGCCTCTTGGGCTTCTTGGCAATTGGTGCGGCGGTAACCGGTACAGCACTCAAGCGCAAGTAAGTGTTTGAGAATGGAGAATTGATAATTTAAGTACCTATCGTAGGGTGTGTATACCCTTCGGAATGCTTATAGCACAGCGTAACGCACTACTATGCGGGTAAGATCATTTGCAAAAATCGCCTTAAAAGATACAAAAACCAGGGAAACTACTATCAAACAACACTCGCTTCAACAGTATTTCTCCTCTAAGTAATCCACATAAGATAATGTCATATTTTCTGCTCCTGGCTCAATAACACCGATTAAGCCTTGAGTACAATGATCAAACTCACTCGATCGTCAGGGCGGGTTTTTATAAAGCTCATCGTCAACAGGGGTTAATTGTGACCTTAAACCCGCCCCTAAATTTGATACATTTTTACGATAGCAAGATTTTGTGATACACTTCTATATGATGGAGTAGTTGTGCGCCTGTAGACTATGAATAGTAACAGAATGGGATAGAGCGATCGCGATTACAGAAATTCCTTGCCACCGAATGTAACAGATTACTTCACTTAACTTGTTTTTCTCTGCACTGTGGGTGAGACTTTATTTGGACCAGTAGAATTTAGCTGCGAAAAATAAGGGTAAGCTGTTCAGATTGTAGGGGCGGGTTTAGGGACAATTTCAACCATTTGACCCGAATATGGGAATCAAAACCCGCCCAACACCATCCCCCAATTAATGCAACAATCCGCAAAGTTATCGTAGGGGCGGGTTTAGGGA
>JAAHHL010000792.1 GCA_010672185.1 Caldora sp. SIO3E6
TCGTCCCAGTATCTTGACTGTTGTTCATACGTCTGCTCTTCCGCTCTCTTCCTCCTGCCTCCTGCCTCCTGCCTCCTGCCTCCTGCCTCCTGCCTCCTGCCTCCTGCCTCCTGCCTCCTGCCTCCTGCCTCCTGCCTCCTGCCTCCTGCCTCCTGCCTCCTGCCTTATTTACTCATCGCAGCGACTATTTTCCTAGACACAAAAGGTAAAATTTCTGGATTTGTGGAGTAATTGTCGCTCTCAGTAAAGACAACCAACAGATAAGGAGATGCAGATGGTAACTCAATGTAGGCAGCATCGTGGCAAACTTGAGTATCCCTACCAGTTTGAGACCATAGTTTAGCCTCTTTAGGGAGACTCGCACCCAAGCAACCACTGAACTGATAAGCTGAATCCAGAGTACGTTGCATCAGAGTCATCATTTGTTGCGATCGCTTGGCGGAAACTGCGACTCCTCCGATAATACCGTGGAGCATTCGCGCCGTGGCATTGGTAGTCAACTGGTTACGATTTTCCCCAAACTCTCCCAGGAAAGTTCTTTCTCTACCATAGGGGCTATCACTCCAGATTTTTTGATTGATATTAATCGACTGTAATTCTTGCCAACCTAGAGACCGAAAGTAACGATTAACGATATTACGCTGAAACTTCCAGGTTTCCAATGGCCCTGCTGGTAGATCTGGACCACTAGTAGTACCACTCAAAATATCTACCACTAAGCCTAAAGCATCGTAACTGGAGTTGACAATCATTTCCTTGATTGCCCGATCTAACTCCCCTGAGTTGGGAGTCATCTCGTTTTCTAGCCACTCCTCAATTGCAACTAAATAGAAGAGACTAGCAATACCAGCTGGATAAATGCCCTCAACACCCCGATAACTAAAACCCCGAACTTGGTGTTTCCAAAATTCCTCTGCTGAGAGAGCACCACCGGTATTTACTGGTACAGGTGGATCATAAACGATCCAAGACAGAGCAATTTGATTACGAGCTAACTCTGGAAATTCTGCCCAAGTTGCTTCCAGGATTTCATTGCCCAGTTTGTCTAGTTGTTCGTCTTTGCGGAAAAAGGTCATAAAATTTGGTAGTGCTCAGCTCCAAGAGTAGTTAAAGTGTCCTTATCGAGTACGGTAAATGCCGCTATCAGAACCTCTATGGCGTATTCTCAGCATTACTCCTAGAGTCACTTGCTTCATTACCCAGTAGAATACTGTAATTACCATAAAGGTTACTACCATAACTAGTAATGGACGCTTAGCAGTTAAATCGTTGATCACGCTCATTGCTAAATCATTGGGTTGAGTAACTAAATCCCAGCTGTTGAACCGCTGGAATCTTCCCAAATAAACCCCAATAGCGCACAAAGCATGAGTTATCAATTCAGCCCAAAGGACGAATTTACCTGCCCCCTGCTGTTTTAAGTAGTAACCCAAATTAATGACACAGATGACATAGGCTTGAAATCCCAAGAAGATAACAGTTAGGTGCTGAGGAATCAGAACTAAGGTAATCACCCAAATTGAGTAATTGCCACGGATAGCTCCCACCAGATGCTTAATGTCTGTCAGCAGATAAGGAGCATTAGGCAGAAATAAAATAAAAATGATCAAGCCTACCCACCAGATAATCGAGCGGGAGCGAGTATTGGTACGGAATAACCAAAAACTTAATGCCAAGGGTATAAAAGCCAGAAACAGATTCCAAATCATCCAGCCACTGTGGCGGTTCCAAGCTTTCCAGGCTTCAGCAAGTAGAGCTTTCATCGGCAAATATCAGATTTTGTAGTCTACTATAACCACTCTAGCCAAAGTAAAAAGCAACTGATGATTTGTCATTTGTCATTGGTTATTGGTCATTTGTCATTGGTCATTTGTCATTGGTCATTTGTCATTGGTCAAAGAACTATAGCAGTCGCCAGGGCGGTTAAGACATTCTTCGGTAAGGCAAGTTAACAAGGGGCTGCCATCCCCTTGTCCTAATCGCCAGGGCGGTTGCTATAGCTACAAAAAACCGCTCCATTAACTGGAGTTAAAATTTAAGGTTTGGGGGATAGGCAAACAGAAGAATCAGCTAAACTGAAGTAAACCGATCAAGAAGAAAAGTACGCCAGTATAACCAGTCTTCTCTAGTAAGGTCTTTCTATGAGTACACCAAAAGTTACCTTAATTATTACCCAGAGAGAGCGATTCAGTTTAACTAAGCCTTCCCTAGAGAGTATTCTCTCTGATTATGCTTCCTATCCCTTTGAGCTGATCTACGTAGACGGTAACAGTCCTGCTCCTGTACAGCAGTATTTGCAACAGCAGGCTCAAACCCATGAATTTATGAGTTTAATCCGTCGCGATCGCTATTTAGGATCGAACGTAGCTCGTAATATTGCCTTACCTCAGGTGCAAGATGCAGACTATATAGTTTTTCTGGATAACGATGTTATTATCGAGCCCGGTTGGTTAAAGCAGCTAGTTGACTGTGCTGAGGAAGAGCAAGCTGGGATTATTGTCCCTCTTATTCTACAAGGACAGCCCGGTTCTCCAGAAATAGAAGTCCATGTTGCTGGTATTAAGACAATCTGGCGACAGAGAAGATTTGGGAAAAAGTGGTTTGAGCAAAAGCAACTCCTCTATGGTAAGCAATTGCGGGAGGTTGAGCCAGATTTACACCGAACTCCGGTAGATTCTGTGGAATTTCACTGTTTGATGGCGCGTCACTCCTTGATGCAAGCTGTCGTTCTCGATGAAGTCTTTGATAGCTTAGCAAGTCATACGGATCTTTGTTTGCAGGCAACAGACTTAGGAGAAAAGATCTTCCTGGAACCTAGTTCTAGGGTCACCTTCCTCAATCCCAGACAAATCACTCTGTTTACTGAAACTGATATACCTTTTTACCTGTTTAAATGGAGTGAAAAATCCATAGAAGATGTCTTCAATCGCACTTACAGAAAGTGGAAGATTGCTAAAGATGACCCTTCGATTTGGTCAATCTGGAAATGGGTGATTCAAAATCGTCAATTACCTTTCAAGTGGTCAACTGAAGAGGGAAGTAGGGAAAGAAAAATTTTGGAATTTTGTCAACGTCGCTGGTGTCCTGGTTGGCTACGTACTCTACTAGAGTATATTGTCTTTAAGCAGGCTTTTCCCAAGTCTGGGATTCCTTCAAATCTCAAGGAGGTAGCGAATGTGTGTAAATAAGTAATAAGTAATAAGTAATAAGTAATAAGTAATAAGCAGTAGTAGGACTTCAGTCCAAAAAGAAGCCAGAAACTAGTCATATCAAAGGATTCTGTCATCGCTTTTCATTTTTAGTTTCTGAAGAGCTCCTGAGGAGCGCTTCGCGCCCCCAATTGAACAGGAAAAACACTATTTCCTACCTCCTTGGAACCTCCTTCCTCCTCCCTCGCCTCCTGCCTCCTGCCTCCTGCCTTATTGGAGAAACTTGAATGAATACATCTGTATCAGTTGTTATTACTACTTTCAATAAAGCCCAATATCTGGAACAGTCGGTTAACAGTGTATTAGGGCAAACTTTTCCTAATGTTGAATGCTTGATTGTAGATGATGGCTCTACTGATCATACTAAGCAAGTGGCAGAGCATTTAGTCAGCTTACACCCTCAACTACAGTACTTCTACAAAGAAAATGGTGGAGTGTCTGATGCTCGTAACTTCGGTGCTCAAAAAGCGACGGGAGAATGGTTGCAATTCTTGGATGCTGATGATTGGATTCATGAAGATAAGCTCCGTTTTCAGTTGAGCTGCCGGTCGGACTCTGGCGAGAACGTGGTGTTATATTCAGATTATGAACGGGTTCTAGTAGATAGGGAGAATAAAGTTGTTAAAACAGTGCCTTATATCGTTGGTAATCTAACGAAAGAACAATTGATTGAGCGACTGCTAATTTGCCCGGATTTTCTCGCCGATTCCCCCTTTCCTTTACTACAGCAGTCGATGTTGTTTCAGAAAGCTCTCTTGAGCCAGAAAAGTTTTGATACTAGCTTGCAAGCTTGTGAAGATCGAGAATTTGTCTTGGAGTTATTGCTCAGGGGTGTAAAATTTGTCTATGCACCAATGATTGGTGCTTATTACCGGAAGCATCGCTTTAACCTGACAGATAATGAGCGGTTAATGAA
>JAAHHL010000793.1 GCA_010672185.1 Caldora sp. SIO3E6
TAAAGCATCCTAGAACTACTCAACTCTCGTAACCAGGGAATGACTATCAAGGAGTTATGTGATGCTCTTAACCGCCCTGTATCAATGGTACAGCGATGTCTAAAGCTTTTAATGGCATCTGGTAAAGTCTATTCTCAGCTAGACGGTACTAGGAAGCAGTTGGTTTATTACTCTTAAGAAAGACTCTGGCTAATGGCTAATGGCTAATGGCTAATGGCTAATGGCTAATGGCTAATGGCTAATTGCTAATTGCTAATGGCTAATGGCTAATTGCTAATTGCTAATGGCTAATTGCTAATTGCTAATGGCTAATTGCTAATTGCTAATTGCTAATTGCTAACACATTGGGAAGCCTTTACCTGGCAAGGACTTGAGATTGTCCAACATAAATGTGTTTCTTTCATCCGTTGCGGTGCAGGATTCGACCCCACACCCCACACCCTACACCCCACACCCTACACCCCGCGCCGTCAGGCGCTAAGATGATACTTCGGAATAAGCTTGCTGTACTCGTTCTAATTCCAAATCATTCAAATTATCCACAGTCCAGTTGGTTTGACGTTGGAGCATATGAAAGGGATAGGTATTTGCCACACCTACTACCTGCATTCCGGCTCGTTTAGCGGCTTCAATCCCTGCTGGAGTATCTTCTATTGCTAGACATTCATGGCTGTGGAGGTTGAGGGTAGGATATTGTTGATTAATCTTCTCCACTGCTAGCAGATAGCCATCGGGTTCCGGCTTACTTACCTTAATGTCGTCACCAGCAACAACTACACAAAAGTATTGTGCTAAATTGGCGCGATTGATTACTAGTTCTACCTCACGACGCAGTGCCCCACTCACCACACCCATCGGTAACTGAGCAACCCGAAGTTTGAAAATCAAGTCCTCCAAACCGGGAAAGATAGGTAACTTCTCCATTTCCTCCAGCTGATGTTCGTAGGCTTGAGATTTATGAGCAACAAGCTTGGCTAAGTACTCTGGGGGAACTATGCGTCCCCTACGTTGAAGTATCTCCTGTAGACAGGAGCGATCGCTTCTACCTAAACATACCTCCCGAAACTCACTGGTGTCAGGACTCAGATTTTCTCTTATCAGAATTTCTTCAATGAGCTGCTCGTGAATGGCCTCATCATTAATAATGACGCCATTGAAGTCAAAGAGAACTGCTTTTAAACTCATGCTACTGTGCTAAAAAGCTGGGGCAGGAATGCCTTGGGAATCTAAGTCTTCAATTATACTACTTGTGGTAGCTTGAGCTCCAGAAGTTGTGGGTTCATCTACTGGCAGAGGCTTCATCCCCCTCGTTACCTGATGCACCCACCATAACACCTGAGTTCTTACGGCTTCAAAGCCTGCGGCTCCCAGCCAAGCATCGACACTCCCGGCGGCAAAGTCCTTGATATAGGGCTCTTCAAACACTTCAGTTAACCAATCCACTTGACGCAGGGTTTGCTGATTGCCATCCAGAATCAGCACCTCTCCCCCCGGCATCAGTAACCGAAAAGCTTCCTGCAAAATCGATTGAGCTACCTTTGGTGGTGTTTCGTGAAATAATAATGAAGCTGTTACCAAGTCAAAAGAGGCATCAGGGAAACCGGTTGATTCAGCTTGAGCATGAAGCCACTGGAGCTCTAAACTAGCGGATTTTGCCTTATAGTCAGCCATAAACAGCATATAAGGGGACAAGTCAATACCAATTACCTCAGCTTGAGGAAAAGCTTGCTTCAGCATCAGGGTAGTTGAGCCGGTGCCACAACCTAAGTCGAGAATCCGTCGCGGTGTTCCCTGGATGGCATCAATTAAACCTTGGCGTACCCAGGTTTCGTTAGGGGGTAAAACGTACTGAGTTATCGGATCATAGGTATTTGCTGCTGTACCATTCAAGTAACCGCCTTCAATACCGTGGAAGTTCTGACTAGCATAGTAGGAAGGATAATTTAACTGAGGATTACGGAAGCGATCGCTTTCGGCTTCCCAGTCAGTACTGTAATAAAACTGCCGCAATTTGTCCTCATCAATCAAGCTGCGGATGATGGGAGAGAGGAAACGATCCCAAATTGTGTTTTTATGAGCTGCCATAGGAGTGGATTGAAGTAAAAAGTAACAAGTAATAAGTAACAAGTATCTAGTTAATTATTCATAATTGGCAAGGGGGATTTTCATGGAGTTTTTCACATCCGTAGGGAAACAGCAAGCTTTGTTGTAACGGGCGGTATTATCGTCAGGATTAAGTTCAATCGCCTGATCATAACTAGCGATCGCTTCTTCATATCTTCCTAAATCTTTGAGAGCAATGCCCCGGTTATTCCAGATGCCATCATAATCAGGATTAAATTCCAGGGCTCGATCATAGCTAGCAATCGCTTCTTCATATCTTTCTAGCTTATACAGAGCAATGCCTCGGTTATACCAAGCTCCATGTTTGTCTGGTTTCAATTCAAGGGCTCTATCGTAACTAGCGATCAGCTTCGCTGGTGCCGAAGGCAATCGCTGCTTCTAGTTTGCCTAATTGGTATAGAGCATTGCCTCGATTGTACCAAGCTTCATCATCATAAGGATTAAATTCAATAGCCTTATCATAACTAGCGATCGCTTCTTCTGGTTTTCCCAATTCAAACAGAGCCACACCCCGGTTGTACCAGGCTCCATTATCGTTAGGTTTCAGTTCAAGAGTTTGATTATAATTATTGATCGCTGCTTCTAATTGGCCTAAATCTTTTAGAGCAATGCCTCGGTTATTCCAGGCAGCATCATTTTCTGAATTAAATTCCAGAGCCTTATCATAATTGGCGATCGCTTTTTCCCATCTTCCTAATTCAGATAGGGCATTACCCCGATTGTACCAGATAGTATCATCTTCTGGATTAAATTCTAGAGCCCGATCATAGTTAGCGATAGCTTCTTCCCATCTGCCTAATTCAAACAGAGCATTACCCCGTTTGTACCAAGCTTCATCGTTGTCAGGTTTCAATTTACTAGCCCTATTCTAATTAGCGATAATTTTTTCCAATTTTCCCCAATCCTTTAGGGCAATGATTCTATTGTACCAGGCTTGATCGAATCTGTTATAAGAAGTATGGCTTAGTAATTAACCACACCAGAGCACAGAGGATTGGTTTCATTGGTTTCCTAGATCGAAGCTTCTTATAAGCTGACAGCTGACAGCTGATAGCTGATAGCTAAAATGTTTGCGTTTACTTGCTACCCTGGAGTTGAATCAAAAGAAAATGGAGTTGATCTCTGGGTTTATCGGCACTTATTTACGCCTGAATGAGCAGGAGGAAGAGGTGTTTGAGCAAATACTAGATAGTATGGAATTAAAAACCAAGGAGCGTTTAATGTTATTTTATACTGATTGGGAAGAGAGAGGACTTCGGGAAGAATGTCAGAACAATATTCTTCGTGTCCTTAAGGCTCGATTTCAAGATACTCCTTCGACATTAAAGGAGCCGATTGAGAAGATACATGATCTTGAGATGTTGGGTAATCTACTTGTTCAAGCAGCTACAACTCCATCCTTAGGGGAGTTTGAATCTGTTGTAGGAAGTATGTGTTAGTAATTAACCACAGAGACACAGAGAGCACAGAGGGTTTGTTCCTTCGGTACATTGGATATTTGGCGATCGCAGGCTTCAATTATCCATTATCAATTATCCATTATTGTCTGAAACCGAGTATCTGAGCGAATCTTGTCAAAATCAGAGTCAGTTTTTGCCATTTCTCGGTATTTGTCGGGATTGAGATTGATGGCTTGTTGCAGGTTTTCGATCGCTAGGTCAATATTGTTTTGCAATCCATAGCAGCAAGCTTTGTTGTACCAGACTGTAGTATTATCAGGTTTAATTTCAAGAGCTCTATCATAACTAGCGATCGCTTCCTCTATTTTTCCCAAATCCTTCAGAGCAATACCCCGGTTGTTCCAGGCTGCATCTTTATCTGGTTTAAATTCAATAGCTCTATCATAACTAGCGATCGCTTCTTCTATTTTTCCCAAGTTATACAGAGCAATGCCCCGGTTGTACCAGGCTCCATCATAGTCAGGATTAAATTCAATAGCCTTATCATAACTAGCGATCGCTTCTTCTATTTTTCCCAAATTTACCAGAGCAATGCA
>JAAHHL010000794.1 GCA_010672185.1 Caldora sp. SIO3E6
CTATAACCCTATATCCAGGATACTCCACTCTTTGAGAAACTTCAGACCAATTGAAAGTTAGGGAACCCAACTGTTCTTGAGAGTTACGACAAACAACAGTAGCTCCTTCGTAGCTAATTTCCGAAAAATAATTAAGACTAAAAACATTAATCTTCCGAATATCCGCTAGAGTGGCACAAAAGCAGGGAATTTCTGCCTGACGTAGCGATGAAGCATAAAATTCCAATTTGCCCACAGCTCCTGTACGATAAAGACGCCAACCTCTACTAGGTAACTGCAAGCGAGCGCTGTAAGGATCGAGCTGCATTATCTGGGCAAATTTTTGAGCAGCAGCCTGTTTTACTTCCGCAGCAATAGCTTCTAGAACAAAAACTCCTAATTCCTGACTGCCGGGAGTAGCAGTTGCCTGAGCAAGAGCTTGTTGACGTTGTTCTTGCTCCCTTGCTTGCAAGCGCCCTAATCCCTGACGCGCTTGGGACATAATTTTAGGATTAGTTGTACTTTTGAGTAACTGTCGGTAGTTTTCTTCCGCTGCTTCCAGTTTACTAGTTTCTTCATATAAGCGTCCCAAATAGAGCCTTACCCAAGGGTTATCTGGCTCCTCTCGCAGCAGCTGTTTAAGTAATCGAGCAGCTGTTTTATACTCCTTGCGCTTTAAAGCATCAGCAACTTCTTTTATCATGTTATTGGTTGTTTGTTGTTTGTTGTTTGTTGTTTGTTATTGGTTGTTTGTTATTTGTTATTTAATGCTGCAACTAAGGATATAGCAACAATAGGAGCTGTGACTGCTCGAAGAATACGATTGCCTAGGGAAACCAGTTTAAATCCCGCTGCGGTGGCTTGCTCTACCTCGGCAACTGTCCAACCACCTTCGGGTCCCGTAGCCACTACTATTGATAAGGGTTGATAGTTGTGAGGTTGAACAGTTTCCCATAGTAATTCTTTATCTAATAAACAATTTAGGAGATGAGGAGCATCGCCGCGAGCCACACAAATATAACGGTGAGTATTGGGAGTATCAGTAAGCTGGATAGCAGTAGTAAAGTCCACTGGCTCCAAAACTGTTGGTACAACTTGACGCTCCGATTGCTCTGCAGCTTCTTGAGTGAGCCTTCGCCAACGCTCAAGCTTCCGGTTACTGGGATTGAGTAAAGTGCGATCGCTCTTCACCGGCATAATAGTAGTTACCCCCAACTCCGTTGCTTGAGACACTACCTGTTCAAAGCCACTGCCCTTAGGCATAGCCACCATTAAAGTTACCTCTAAGGGCAACTCAGTTTCAACGGAAATAGATTCAATAATTTTAGCTTGGCTCAGACTTGCTGCTAACTCACACAACCACCAGCTACCTTGTCCATCCATAGCAATAAAACAGTCACCACTACCCAGTCGCAATACTCGCACCAGGTAATGTTGTTGTGCATCAGTCAGGGAAATATGACTGTCTTGTCGTTGTGTTGGTGTAATAACCAGTCTTTGCAGGTGAGCCAAGTTAGGTGTTAGGTTTTAGGTTTTAGGTTTTAGGTTTTAGGTGACAAGTTCAAGGGTCACGCATTTTCTCAACTCCCATATACAGATGTGTCAAACAGGACTTTCATAATCTGCAATTAAGCCAGCAATTCGTTCTTCCCGCATTTGCTCAACAGAAGTTTCCAGATTACCAATTGGGGTAGATTGAACAACTAAGGCAGTTCCAACTCGGTAGACTTGGGGTTCGGTGTCTAGCAAATTTTCAATCGCTGCTTTCAAAAAGGCTTCAGCACTCATGCCCTGCGCTGTGGCTTGAGCTAACAGGCGAGCTTCAATTTCTGGAGCTAATTCAAGCGTAATTGCCATAAGGTGTTAGGTAAGTAGGTTGGGATAATTATAGTTAGCTAGTGAAGACTGTCATTCGTCATTTGTCCTTTGTCATTTGTCCTTTGTCATTGGTAAGAGTTGAACTCCTTCAATACAATAAAATTAATTCCCCATTCTTTCTATTCTCCATGACTCGCCCAGAATTGGAACATCAGCTTCTCACCCTATCACTTTCTGACAAAGCAGAAATCGTTCAGAACCTAACTAAAACCCTTACCATAAGCGGAAAAGGAATTAGCAAAACGCCTGGTGTTTGTGGTGGAGAAGCCTGTATTGCGGGAACCAGAATTGCCGTTTGGCTGCTAGTCGAAGCACAACAGCTTGGTATTAGCGAATTGGGAATTGGGAATTGGGAATTGGGAATTGGGAATTGGGAATAGAAAATGTCTGTTTCATTGATAGTTGTAAATACACCAGCGCTCAGCGCTATACCTCCCTTTACAAGAGCATTTGAAGGTTAATCCAACAATTCGGGGTCAATCCCTAAAGTTGTTAATTGCTCAGGAGTAAGCGATTGCAATTTTGTTAGCAGTTGTTGACGTTTCTGCTGCTCTTGTTCAAATTGCTGTTGAGCTTGCTGCTTCTGTTGCCGCTCTTGTTGGAGTTGCTGTTCAATCGAGTCTATCTCCTCCTCTGGAGCCAGCAGACGATTACCCTCTCGGTCATACCAGTAGAGCCACTCCCTTGTCCAGCCTTTATATGTTCCTCGTCCACGCCCAATCCCTAAACCAATCTCTTCTATCCAAACTGGCTCTTGGGTTTGCAAGACGTACTTTCCCTTAACTAGCCTATAGACCTCCAATGGCTGATGCTGACGTCGATGGCAATAAATGGGATTATAGACTACATAGTACAGTACTCCCATTTGAGCATAATCTACCATTTTTTGGTCATACTCTTGACCATAGGTTTTCGAGACATACTCCAGTACTAACAGAGGAACAACGTTGTTTTCTCGCCACAAAACATAACTCAACCTACCTCGTTCTGAGGGCATCAGCTCTACTCCCAGACTCAGAAACCCATCTGGTACAATTGCTGATTTCTCTGGGTCATAGTAGATCCCTAGATTGACTCCCCAGAACCAATCGTTACGATCTTTCCACAAGGAAGTTAGTAGAATTGCTAATAAAGTAGATACCCAAATTTGGAATTCACTATCCACAGGCTGATGGTCAGTTTCTGGCAGTTCTTCGGCAGTAGGAAGATTAGTTAATGGCTTGTACTGTAGCATAAGATGGGTCGGCTAGCTCACTGATTGTATGTTAACTAACTCCAACTAGTGCAGGGTAGCGGAAATAACTGAGCAGCTGAAATCTCCTTGTCCTCCTTGTCCTCCTTGTCTCCCTTGTCTCTTTTGAGGTGCTCAAGAACTTATGCCTACCTGCACTAGTACCGCTGCCTTCATCACCTGGTGGTGAACTTTTTGCATTAGGACTACCTCCTGCCTTCTTGCACGACGTTGCGGTTACGAGCATTTTCAAGCATCCCCTAATCTAATAACTCAGGGTCAATCCCTAAAGCTGTTAGTTGCTCAGGAGTAAGTGATCGAAATTTTTCTAGCAGTTGTTGACGTTTCTGCTGCTCTTGTTCAAATTGCTGCTGAGCTTGCTGCTTCTGTTGCCGCTCTTGTTCAAATTGCTGTTGAGCTTGCTGCTTCTGTTGCCGCTCTTGCTGGAGTTGCTGTTGAGCTTGCTGTTTCTGTTGTCGCTCTTGTTGGAGTTGCTGTTCAATCGAGTCTATCTCCTCCTCTGGAGCCAGCAGACGATTACCCTCTCGGTCATACCAGTAGAGCCACTCCCTTGTCCAGCCTTTGTATGTCCCTCTCCCACGTCCAATCCCTAAACCAATCTCTTCTATCCAAACTGGCTCTTGGGTTTGCAAGACGTACTTTCCCTTAACTAGCCTATAGACCTCCAATGGCTGATGCTGACGCCGATGGCAATAAATGGGATTATAGACTACATAGTACAGTACCCCCATTTGAGCATAGTCTACCATTTTTTGGTCATACTCTTGACCATAGGTTTTCGAGACATACTCCAGTACTAACAGAGGAACAACATTGTTTTCTCGCCACAAAACATAACTCAACCTACCTCGTTCTGAGGGCATCAGCTCTACTCCCAGACTTAGAAACCCATCTGGTACAATTGCTGATTTCTCTGGGTCATAGTAGATCCCTAGATTGACTCCCCAGAACCAATCGTTACGATCTTTCCACAAGGAAGTTAGTAGAATTGCTAATAAAGTAGATACCC